>MWCE01000141.1 GCA_002069895.1 Bacteroidetes bacterium ADurb.Bin234
AACCAAGGCAGTATTTTTTTGAACCTAACTTGGTTCAAGGGGGTCTCTTCAGTGAAGAATTCATCAGTATTTATTTCATTATCAATAACACTTGTAAATTTTTTTTAAACATTAAATATCAAATAATTATGGGAATTAAAGTAAAAATAATCGAAAAAATAAACCCCGATCGGATTATAGCTATCGGTTGTCAGTTTTTTAAAGCGTTGCATATAGTTTAATTTTAATTGATTTCTTCACTTTCATCTTTTCCCTCCGATTTTCCATCAACTTTAAACATGCTTTTGTTAAACAATTTTTTTATACTTTTACAGTTGTTTAAAATTGAAAGAAATAAGCATGTTATCATTGCATAAAACACACGAAAAGAGGAAAATAGCCATAAAGCAACTTGTTGTTTTAGGCTTACTTTTTGTTTGTTTTTATGCGGAAGCTCAGTTTTATAACGGCACACATATGACTTTCGGGAAAAATCGTATTCAAACCCAATCGCATGTATGGACTTATTATCGCACGCCTTTAGCAGATATTTACTATTATCCTCAAGGGAAAAAACTGGCGGAATTTGCAGCGGAAAACGTGAATGTTATCATTTCCGATTTGGAAAACAAATTAAAATTTTCTTTGTTAAACAAAATTCAAATTATCATTTACGCCCGCCACTCCGATTATATGGAATCGAATGTAGGCTTGGAATTTGAGGATTTTTACAATACGGGAGGTGTTACTCCTATCTACGGACATAAACTGTTCTTGTATTATAACGGTAATATGCGCGATTTTCAAGAGAGATTGAAAGGTGGTGTTACGGCTTTGTTTATAAACCGTATTATCAAAGGACAAAGTTTTCTTAGTTCCATGTCGTCATCTAACGATGTGGTTTCCATTCCGTATTGGTTTACCGACGGAATGAGTGCTTATTTTTCAAAGGCCTGGACTTCCGACATGGATAATGCCATTCGCGACGGCATATTGAGCGGTCGTTATGAGAAAATCCATTATTTATCTGTTACCGAACAGCAAATTGCAGGTTACTCTCTATGGCATTATATCGCTTCGGCCTATGGAGAGGAAATGGTCGTTAATATATTGCATTATATCAAGGCTTTGAAAAACTACGAAAGGGTAACCAACGTAACCTTGGGGATAGGTTTCGAACAATTGAAAAATGAATGGATTGATTATTATACCAAACGTTATTTGACACACCCCGATTATGCAAATCCTGACAATACTTTGTTGAAGAAAAATAAAAAACAAACCTATTACCTACAACCCAAAGCTTCGCCCGACGGTCGTTACATCGCTTATATCATCAATCAGGAAGGAAGGGTTAAAGTGTTTTTATATGACGAGCAAAAGAAAAAATCAAGTTGTTTGTATCGTTTTCATTATAGAATAGAAGACAATCCTGATTTAAGTTTTCCGCTGTTGACCTGGCATCCTTCCGGCAATCACCTGATGATGATGATTGAGCATAAAGGTAAGGTGTATTTTTTGCCTTATGATACCGAAGAACAGAAATGGGGACAACGGCAGGTCGTGTTTGTGAACAAAATCAGCGATTTTGCGTATTCAAGCGATGGTAAATTTATCGCCATGTCGGCAATTAATAATGCCCAATCGGATGTTTACCTCTACAATGTAGCCTCCCGCTCCTTGCAAAATATCACCAACGACAAAGCCGATGATTTTGCTCCACGTTTTATTAAAAATAATACAGCCGTGGTTTTTAGCTCCAATCGTGATAACGTTAGTTTGGATTCAGATAAAGATGATGCCTATAAATTCGGTACATATGATTTATATGTTTATGATATACAGTCGAAAAGCAAAGATCTGCAACGTTTAACCCAAACGGATTTCGCCGATGAAAAGTATGCTTTTGAAATCAATGATGACTATTTAAGCTTTATAAGCGATCGCAACGGTATTTATAATCGTTACATTGGAAAATTTCAACCTACTATAAGCCATATCGATACGACTATACATTATGTTACGCATTTCTACGATTATCCTGTCAGCGATTTTGATAATGGTATTTTGTTTTATGACATAGAAAAAAACACTAAGACTATCACCGAAACAAAAATGTTTAAAGGAGATTATTTTCTTACCAAAGAACAAATCCCTTTTTTGCATGCTTTGCCTAAAACCACATTGAATCAATCAATAACAATGATGTCAAAACAAACAAAGAATGAGATTCAAGATTCCGTTACGGAAACAACTCCCGAAGTAATCAAACCAATCAAACGATTGCGTTTTGTTAAATTAGAGGAAGTTAACAATCCTTTTTATTTTGATAATAAGCATGATAATTTAACTTCCGATACCACTTCCAAGTCGGAAAAAGAGAAATTAGCTTTGGTGCCGCGCGTTTATGAAGTGCAATATTCTTTGAGTTCATTTGCCATTCAAGCCGATTTTAGTTTCTTAAATACAACTTATCAGCAGTTTGTTCCTTCGGCCAGTCCTATTTATTTGAATCCGGGATTGAATTTGTTCCTTTCCGTTGAGGCCAAAGATTTAATGGAAGATCATCGTTTAATTGGCGGAGTACGCTTTTCGGTCGATTTGAATAAAGAGTTTCTTTTTAGTTATGAAGATTTTTCGGGTCGTTTAGATAAACAGCTAGCTGTTTATTTTCAATCAATAAAAAACTTGAATTATTACGGATATTATGAAAGCCAACAAAACACCTCCTTGTTTTATTTGTTAAAATATCCTTTCGACAGGGTGAATAGTGTGTGTTTGACCACTTTTTTACGCTATAACCGCTATTCCGTAAAAGCAACCGATGAATTGAGTTTGGAACAGCCCGATCTTTTTTCTTTTTGGCTTGGTGCCAAAGGTGAATATGTGATGGATTTCTCCAGGAATATATCTTTAAATATGAAAAAAGGATTCAGGGGGAAGGCTTTTGTGGAGTTTATGTGTACGCCCGATAAAGCATTTAAAAATATGGTAGTGGTAGGAGGAGACCTACGATATTATGCCATGATTAATCGCGATTTAGTTTGGGCTAACCGCTTTGCCGCCAGCACTTCTTTCGGTAAAAATCGTTTGATTTATTATATGGGCGGAATCGATAACTGGTGGTTTGCCGAATTTAACGAAGAAATAAATGTTGATACAACGATAAACTATACCTACCAAACTTTAGCTACTAATATGCGAGGGTTTACACAAAATATTAGAAACGGCACCTCGTTTTTTGTGTTGAATTCGGAGTTAAGATTTTCTATCATAAGATTTTTGGTAAAGAAACCTTTAAAAAACGATTTTTTGAATTCGTTTCAAGTAGTGGCTTTTGGCGATATAGGAACCGCATGGACGGGTTTAACTCCCTATTCCGAGGATAATTCCTTGTTTAAGAGAATAATTGTTGCCGGACCTTCTATGAAAATAACCTTGAATAATCAAATTGAGCCTATTGTTGGAGGTTTCGGCTTGGGTTTGCGTTTTATGGTACTGGGTTACTTTCTACGCTTGGATTATGCCTGGGGTGTGGAAAACTATAAAGTGAACAAGGGTATTTTTTATATCTCTTTAAATTTAGACTTTTAATATGAACGATTTTCTACGTATTGTTACCTTTATAAAGCCTTATACATCGAACGTTCTGCTCTCTTTGTTGTTTAACATTTTATATTCTGTATTTTCGGTTTTTACCCTCGGGATGATCGTTCCTTTTATATCCATACTCTTTGGTGTGGTTGAAGCCGTCAGTGTGAAACCGGCTTTTTCGTTGTCGATGGATGCACTTATTAATTTTATGTCGTATTATATAAACCTTATCAGCTCAAACTACAGTGTTTTTTATGCTCTGTTGTTTGTGTCGGCGGTGTTTTTAACATGCTCTTTGTTGTCGAATTTATGTCGCTTTTTGGGTTTGTTTTTCTTAAATCCCATACAAGTCAATACGGTTAAAGATATACAAAATGCTTTGTATCATAAGACCTTAATACTTCCTTTGTCTTATTATTCGGCTCATAAAAGCGGCGATGTGATCACCCGTCTCCATGCCGATGTGCAAGAAATGGATGTGCTTGTCAGGAATTTGATGTTCTTGCTGCTGCGTGAACCTTGGCTGGTATTGGTTTTTATTTTAACGCTTTTGATGGTAAGCCCTTTTTTAACCTTGGTGTCGCTGGCGGTTTTCCCACTGCTGACTTATATATTGGTGAAGATATCCAATGGCATACGTCGTAAATCCAAACAAGGACAGGAGCAATTGAGCATGTTGGGTTCCATGTTTGAAGAAAGCATCTCAGGCTTACGCATCATCAAAGGTTTCAATGCCATCGATTTTTTTATTCAGAAATTTAAAAAGGTAAATGATTCATATACACGTTTGATAAACAAAGTATATCGTAAAGTGGAACTGGCAAGTCCTTTGTCGGAAGTCCTGTGTACGATTAGTTTGT
>MWCE01000142.1 GCA_002069895.1 Bacteroidetes bacterium ADurb.Bin234
AATAATAGCAATCATTATATTTACAATAGTTTGCAGCATCGTGTTCGGTTATGTAATTTCTAAGGTAGCAAAAGATGAAAAGGACTTTTGGGACAAAAATAAATTTAAAAAAAATAACAAAAACCGCAATTTGTAACAAAATTTTGTGTACTTTTGTAGTGAAATAAATCAGAGTTTATATGTATAGAAATAATTTTAAACATAATAAAAGCATAAAGGAAGCTGTAAACCGAAAGGAGCAGGAAGCCAATTTTCTCCCCGAAACTCTGAGCTTATTTCCTTCCTTTTTGCTTTTTTTTATAGGAGAAAGAAACAATGGCACGACCAAATAAACAAGGAGTGGATTATTTTCCATTAGATGTACACTTAGACGATAAAGTTACAATTATCGAAGCTGAACATGGGTTGATTGGTTTTGCAATTTTAATTAAGTTATTGCAAAAAATATATTCAGAAGGTTATTTTTATGAATGTGGAGAAGTACAACAAATATTGTTTTGTAAGTCTATTTCTACCGACAGAAACACTGTTACAACTATAATTAACGATTGTGTTAAATGGGGAATATTTAATGAAAAATTATTTAATGAATATAATATTTTAACATCGAAGGGAATCCAAACAAGATATTTTCAGGCAATATACAAAAGGACAGATGTTAAGGTAATAAAAGAATATTTGCTTATTGATGTTTCAGACAGAAATAATATTAGATATTACTCTGTTTTGGATAACGGAAATAAAGATGCAAGTATAGTTTCTGATATCGAAAGTACACAAAGTAAAGTAAAGGAAAGTAAAGAAAATAATAATAAAGAAGAAATAAAAAAAGAAGATGAAATTCCAATCGATGAAAAACAATTTAATTATTTAGAATATCACACTTATTATGATTTAGTAGAACATGCTAAAAAAGAAGAATCATGGTTTGATTCATTACTGCGACTTTTAAAATTAGAAAAAGAAACAATTTTAAGTGAATTAGAAAATTTCCCTGTAGTACAAGAAGCGAAAGGAAACAAAGTAACTAATTTAAAAGACTTTAAAAATCATTTCTTTAATTACATGAATTTAAGAAAAGACGATTTAAGGAAAGTCGAGCGCAAAAAATCTGAAATCAGCATTGTAGACCGTTTAGAAATTGAACGACAAAAATATTTTGAAATATTAAAAAAAGAACAAAATGGAATTAGCAAAAGTACTGCCGTATAATTTAGATTTTGAAAAAGCATTATTAGGAATATGCATTTTAGAAGGAAAATCAATTTATGAAATAGTTGATATTATAAATACAGATATGTTTTACGACATTAAACATCAAACTATTTATAAGCACCTTGTAAGAATGTTTCGGGAAGGGGTACAAATAGATTTACTTTCATTAGGGAAATCCATAATGCAAAGTAATGAAAAGGAAGTGATCGGGGGTTTGGAGTATTTATCCGAACTAACGAACCGAATAAGCTCATCAGCTAACATTGAGTATTACGCTGTTATGATTAAAGAATACTATATAAAGCGTAGTATAATAACATTCAGTGCAGAACTAAATACAAAAGCATATTACGAAGCTGAAACACTTGATAGTTTGGTGGAGTACATTGATAAACGTATATTTGAAATAACAAGTTATTGTTATGGAAAATCAACGATTGAACATGTAAGCGTTCCCGTTACCAAAGCATTAGAAGAAATACACGAAAGAATACAAGCAAATAAAAGCGGTAAACCGCTTGGCATTCCTACACCGATAACTAAATTAAATAACATATTAAACGGTGGATATAAGACAGGATTACACATATTAGCAGCACGACCAGCAATGGGAAAAACGTCTCTTATGCTATCAATTGCAAAAATGGCTGTCCACTTTGATAGAATTCCTTTGATATTTTCTCTTGAAATGACAAACAAACAATTAGCCGACAGGTTGATATTATCGGAATTGGATGATTCGGTACAAACAGATAGGTATAGAAATGGATGGATGAATGAGCTTGAATTCAAAAAAGTTGTCGATGCATCGTTATTGGCGAAAAACATGAATATGTATTTTGATGACAACAGCTGCGTTTCATTTAGTTATATAAAATCAACGTCTTATAAGAAAAAGAAACAAGGCGCTTGTGATATTATATTTATTGACTATTTACAGTTAATGGATATTAAACAAGAACGAGGAACCACGAGGGATATGGCAATTGGAAACATTACAAGACAGTTAAAAGCATTGTCAAAAGAATTAGACGTGCCGATTATTCTTTTAAGTCAATTGAATCGGAGCAGCGAAGAGAACAGAGGAAAAATACCGACATTATCAAATCTTAGGGAAAGCGGGAACATCGAACAGGATGCCGACAGCGTGCTTTTCATTCATCGCCCTGAGTATTATGATGACACAGAAGAAAAAGGGCATGGAAAATTGATAATGGCAAAACACAGGAACGGAGCCACCGGAGAGATAGATTTCTATTACAATAAAAGTTTAACGAAAATATTTAATGAACCGATAAATTCATTTGATTATAATGCAGAATTTTAACATGTTAAAAGAGTACGAAAACATTAAACTTTATCACGGTGATTGTATGGATTTATTAAAACAAACACCTGATAAATACTACGGCCTTGCTTTGGTCGACCCTCCGTATGGGATTAAAAGATTTTCAGAAAATCATAATAGAAACGAAAATTCAAAATATAGAAGGTCTTTACAAAAA
>MWCE01000143.1 GCA_002069895.1 Bacteroidetes bacterium ADurb.Bin234
AAAAGGGAAAAGTTAAAAGTTAAAAGTGAGTCAACGCATTGAAAAACTGAAAACTGACAACAAAATAATAATCCGTGAAAATCCCTTGCATCCGCGTTATCTGTGTACCATTTTTAATTGGTTTTATCTCTCTGCGTTCTCTGCGGTTAAGAAAGTTCTCAGTTGGCAGTTTTCAGTTTTTCAATGCGTTTACTTTCGACTTATTTAAAGTCAGGGGGTGAATCCCAATCACCCCCTGACTACATTTTTTCAGCACTAAAAAAACTCTCGGCACTCGGGACTCGGCACACCTTTCAGTTGTCAGTTGTCAGTTGTCAGTTTTAAGAAGCTCTCAGCTGTCAGCTCTCAGCTCTCAGTTTTTCAGAGCGTTGTATCAAGTTTAATTTTTAATTGATTAAAATGGCACACAGATGACGCGGATACAACGGATGAATGCGGATTTTTAATTCTTAATTTTTAATTCGTAATTTTTAATTATTAAATTCTTTGGGCAAAAAAAAGAGGTTCCGAAGAACCTCTTTTGATATTATCCATTGGTGTTATTTTTTCGTTCTGTCGACATAAGTTGTATGCAGCAATTTGTGCGATGTATGTCCGAGTGGTTTTTCAAGGAATTCTTTGTAAATAAGTGCTATTTCCGGATTCTCGTGTGATTTACGTATGGGCATGCCGGCATCTTCTTGATAAATGGCTTTGTTACGTTTCATACGGATTTCCATATTTGTGGGAATAGGTTGACCGCCGCCACCTAAACATCCGCCCGGGCAAGCCATGATTTCGATGAAATGATAGTTTGCTTTTCCGGAGTCTACTAATTCCATCACTTTCTTGGCATTCACCAATCCGTGGGCAATGGCTGTGTTTAGGGTTGCACCTTCCAAGAATTTCCATTCGGGTAATGTGCCTTCAATTTTTACGGAAGCTTCTTTCACGCCATCCATACCTCTTACCGGTGTGATGTTGAGTCCTTCGAATGGGACTTCTCTTCCTGTAACCAATTCGTAAGCAGTACGTAAAGCGGCCTCCATAACCCCTCCGGTAGCACCGAAGATAACGGCGGCACCGGTGGATTGACCCATAATGCTGTCGTATTTATCTTCTTTAATTGTTTCGAAGTCAACGCCTGCTTGTTTAATCATCACGGCAAGTTCACGTGTGGTTAACACATAATCCACATCTTTGTACCCACTGCTGCGCATTTCGGGACGGTCGGCTTCGAATTTCTTTGCCGTACATGGCATTACGGAAACGGAAATAATATTTGCCGGGTCTAAATTGCGTTTTTGTGCATAATAGGTTTTTGCCAATGCGCCGAACATTTGTTGAGGTGATTTGCAGGTGGATAAGTTAGGCAGCAATTGTGGAAATTGATGTTCTATGAATTTTATCCATCCGGGAGAGCAGGATGTCATCATAGGCAATGCAACCGAGCTATCTTTATCGACGAGGGCTTTTTTCAAACGTGTAAGTAATTCGGTTCCTTCTTCCATGATGGTTAAGTCGGCCGTGAAATCGGTATCGAGTACGGAGTCGACCCCCAATTTCTTAATGGCAGCAACCATTTTGCCTGTAACGATTTCGCCCGGGTCATAACCGAGGTCTTCACCCAATGCTATTCTAACGGCAGGGGCCGTTTGAAGCACAACGTGTTTAGAAGGATCGTAAATGGCATCCCAAACCTGGTCAATGTAGTTCTTTTCAACCAAAGCACCTACGGGGCAACGGTTCACGCATTGTCCGCAGTTGGTACAAACTACTTCAAACATTGATTTTTCCATAAAGGTAGAAATTTTCATATGTTCCCCTTTATAGGCTACGCCGAGTGCACTAACGGATTGAAGTTCTTCGCAGGTTCTCACACAACGTTGGCAACGAATACATTTGCTGTCGTCTTTGATAATGGCAGGGGAATAATGATCGATGGTATAGTTATGGAAAGGCACCAAGTCGATAAATGTTTCGTTGGTGATTTTGTATTCAGCGGCCAGGTTTTGCAATTCGCAATTGCCGTTTTTATAACACTTCGTACATTCCGAATTATGCTCCGACAACAACAGTTCGATGTTGTGTTTACGGGCTGTTCTCACTTTTAATGAATTGGTGTGAACAATCATATTGTTGGAAGCAGGCATAGCACAAGCAGCCGATAGGGTAAGGGAACCTTCCACTTCGACCATACATATACGGCAATTTCCGGCAATGCATAAGTCGGGGTGGTAACATAAGGTTGGTATTCTGATATTCGCTTTTTTTGCTGCATCTAATATAGTGGTGCCGGCTTCGACGCTAACATTTATATCATCTATTTTTAAATTTATCATTTCTTTCATTTTTAATAACATTAAAATTTATTAACTTATTTTTTTTAATAAATCATTTCTTCTTTAAAGTTCGACACTATCGAAGAGAATGAATTTGCAACCGACTGACCCAAACCGCATTTAGCTGTCAGCTTCATGGAAGCGGTAAGTTTGAGCAAGTCGTCAAGATAGTCGGGTGATCGAAGACCGCATTTAACGGCTCTTACTCCTCGTATTAATTGTTGACAACCTACCCTGCACGGGGTGCACTGGCCGCAAGATTCTTCGGCGAAGAACTCCAAATAATTCGTTAGTACGTTATACATCGAACGGGAGCTGTTAAACAACATCATGGAGCCACCGGTAGGTATGCCTTCGAATCCGATAATGGTGTCGTTGAATTTTTTGCGTGGAACGCAGAAACCCGATGCGCCGCCCACTTGTACGGCTTTGGTATCGCCATCGCCATATTCGTCGACAAAATCGGATAACTTCATGCCTAATTCCAATTCGTAAACACCGGGTTTGGGGGTATCGCCCGAAACGGAGAACACCTTCGAACCTCTTGAATCTTGTGTGCCTAATTTCTTGAATTCTTCAACACCGAATTTTTGAATCATGGTTACATTAACAAATGTTTCCACATTGTTAATGACAGTAGGTTTGTTGCGAAATCCTTCAACGGTAGGGAAGGGTGGTTTATTACGGGCTTCACCTCTGTGTCCTTCCATCGATTCCATTAAAGCGGTTTCTTCGCCGCAAACATAGGCACCGCTGCCTAATAATATATCTATATGAAAGTCATAACCTAATTTCTTTATTGTTTCATGAAATGAATCCAATACTTTGCGTAATTCAGGAACCATGAATTTGTATTCACCTCTTAAATAAAGATATCCATTCTTTGCTTTGATACAATAAGCGCACATGGTCATACCGGCAAATACTTTAGCAGGCACTTTTAAAAGAATATCTCTGTCTTTAAATGTTCCGGGTTCGCCTTCGTCGGCATTGCAAATAACATATTTTTCTGGTTCGGGCGAGAGTGAAGCAAACTTCCATTTCAAACCGGTAGGGAAACCGGCACCGCCACGTCCTTTTAAACCCGAGTCAATGATTTCATTGATGATTTCTTGGGGGTCTTTCTTGATAACTTCTTTCAATACAACAAATTTTTCTTCGTTTGTTTTGCATACACCGCCGGGGAGCATGTGTTCAACATCGGTTGTATGGCACAAACCGAAAATTACATCTGTCTTTTTTAAATTTTGTGAACTCATCTTTTATAATATTTTGTTATTTACGATATTCATTAATTATACTGATTGTTTTTTCAGGCGTTAGGTTGGTGTAGGGTTTTTCGTTGATCAACATTGAAGGCTCTTGATCGCTCCAACCTATATCATTTGTTTCCAGTAAAGAGAACAAATTGTCGGGAGTGGTTTGTCCTACTTTTATTTTCAACAAATTTTCCAAGGTTTTGATAATTTCCTTTTTCCCTTTCATTTCGGCAATAATCGATTTGCAAACCCTGATCACATATTTTCCGCGGGGTTCCGTATCTAAAAAAGAATAGAACGAAGCGGTACCGTAGACTTGAGCTGCCGATATGTCAAGTTTCTTGGCTACTTCATTCATTGCTTCTTCCGATAAATAACTCTCTTTTTCAACTATCGCCTGCAAAATAGGTATTAAAGCCTCTCGACTTTTACCGTATTTTTTTGTCAAATTTTCTATCATTTCTTTCATTACTTATTATAATTTAAATTATTACATTTATTGTCGAGGATTTAATGCATTGCAAACATATAAAAAAATTAAATATAATTATTTATTACTCAAAAAAAAATACTTAAATACTGTGATTATAAATAAACTATTCTTGAAGTCTAAAAAAGAAAAGTAACCTTCATATATATATTATTCAATGCATAAATCGGAAATAGTAAAGGGAAATGGCTGATAAATAGAAAACAATACTACTATTTTACTGTTAAAAAAACGTCAAAAAAAAACAAGGGAAAATTGTTTTTTACGGGTTTTGCATAGTGTTTTAGAAATAAAATAAAAGTAAGAATGTATTATTTAAATTAATGTTAGCAGGAAATAAGTATGCTCCATGAAATCCTTTTTGTTGTAAAGTAATTCTATATATAGATTAATATTAATGTATAAATTCTTTCCTTTATTCAGAATATGCTAACATTTAAAAGGCAATGATTAATAGAAATAATTTTACCGGCTTAATAGCCGGACATATAATTGATTGTGAAAATAAAAACGTATGTGTTTATTCTCAAACACATACGTTTTATCACTTTATTTTAATCTTTAACTATATAAGATTAGCAGTTAATGAGATTTTTGTGTTTAAAAGTTTTGAAATCGGACAAATTTCTTTGGCTTTGGTGGCCGTTTCTTGAAATTTACCTAAATCAATTCCGTCTACTTTCCCATTGAGAAATAATTCAATGTGTGTGATGCTCCCGTCTTCAAAAGTAAGTTTTGCTTCTGTTTCTAAATGGGTGGGGGTAAAACCGGCTTCGCCCAATAAAAAGGTTAATTGCATGGTAAAGCATCCGGCGTGAGCCGCTGCAATTAATTCTTCGGGATTGGTGCCTTGTTCGTCTTGAAAACGTGTTTTAAAGGAATAAGGGGTTTGATTTAATACCTTGCTTTGTGTGTTTACATATCCTTTGCCTTCAGGGCCGGAACCTTGCCATTGGGCACTTGCTCTACGTATGAATTTCATATTAATCGTAATTTTATTATTTGTAATTATTATAATGATTCTACATACATAACACCTCTTTATGTGTTTTGTTTGGCTAAAATAAATAATGAGTGCTTTTTTATGATGTAAAAGTTAGGATGGTGTCTTTCAAATTTGGAAACTTTTCCAATAGTTTTTCTCTTTCGGCCAGTTCGAATTCGGTAAATTCAAATCCCGGAGCTACCGAACAGCTGACCAATGCGTAATCTTGTGCTTTTTTTAGATGAGCCGCAAACCACGTTTGAGCCGGAATGGTAATTTGCGGTAATTCACCGTTTTCAATATTGTTTCCCAATAAAAAGGATTCCGGCTTTTCATCGAGAATCGCAACTATTTCCAAGGCTTCTCCTTGATGGAAATACCAGGTTTCATCGGATTGAATGCGGTGAAAATGTGATTTTTGATTCTTTTCCAGTAAAAAATAAATAACCGTTCCCGCACTTCTTATGGTGTTGTATTTGGTTTGTACCATGTGTTCTGAGCGATAAGTTTCCTTGTAATATCCTCCTTCGGGGTGAGGCAACATGTTTAATGTTTTAATAATTGTTTTTGCATTCATAAATTATGTAGTTGATTGATGTGCAAAAATACGAAAATAATTATGAATGATGAATTTATTTTTCATTCCGATGTGTGTATTTAGTCAATTATTTATGTAAATTTGCATCGAAAATTAAAAGTGAGATGAGAAAAAGAGTGGTTTTTATTCAATGTATTAAAAAGGAATTTAGTATTTAAAAACACTATTGTCCGATAAAAAAAATAGAAAAAAGAGAAGGAGATAATTAAACCTCCTTTCTCATTTGAGTAAATTTG
>MWCE01000144.1 GCA_002069895.1 Bacteroidetes bacterium ADurb.Bin234
ACTTTTTTAAGTGCCGCTTTGGTTTTAAATCCGCCGTTTTCGTTACGATAAGCAATGATGTTTTCGGCTAATGCGGGTCCTATGCCTGAAACATAAGATAATAACTGTTTGCTTGCGGTGTTAACTTCAACGCCAACGGCATTCACGCAGCTTTCGACCGTATGAGCCAAACTTTCCTGCAATTTCTTTTGATTCACATCGTGTTGATATTGTCCTACGCCTATGGATTTGGGATCGATCTTTATTAATTCTGCCAGCGGGTCCATTAACCGACGTCCGATCGAAACGGCACCGCGGACGGTGATGTCGTAATCGGGAAATTCTTCGCGAGCGACTTCCGATGCCGAATAGATCGATGCTCCGTTTTCATTCACAACTACTATTAAGGGTTTTTCTTTGAAATCAATATGACGAACGAAGTTTTCCGTTTCTCTTCCTGCGGTACCGTTACCGATGGCAACGGCTTCGACTTTATATTTATCCGCCAATTCTTTTATGGTTTTATTTGCTTGAAAAACTTCCACTTGAGGAGGATGGGGATATATGGCGGTGTTTTCTTTTAAATGACCGAATTTATCAAGTACAACCACTTTGCAGCCGGTACGAAATCCGGGGTCGATGGCCATAACGACTTTTTCTCCGAGTGGAGGTGCTAATAATAACTGACGTACGTTGTCGGCAAAAACGCGTATGGCTTCTTCATCGGCACGTATTTTGGCTTCTTGCCGCATTTCGGTTTCAAGTTGGGGTTGAAGCAAGCGTTTGTAGCCGTCGTCAATGGCATCGGCCACACATCCTGCCGCTTCATTATCGGCTTTTAAATGGATATTATATAATAAATCAAGGGCTTCTTCTTCGTCGGGTTCCACTTTCACGCGCAGATATCCTTCGTTTTCTCCGCGTAACATGGCAAGCAGGCGATGGGATGATATTTTTCGTATTAATTCTTTATTATCAAAATATATTTCATATTTATTTCCTTCGCCTTCTTTACCTGAAATCACCTTTGAAACAATCATTGATTTTTGTATAAAAAGTTTCCGTAGTTTGGTACGGGTGATTTCATGTTCGGTAATGAATTCCGCCAATATGTCAATGGCTCCGTCAAGGGCTTCATCTATGTTGTTTACTCCTTTTTCTTCATTAATAAAAGGTTTTGCCCATTCTTCTACATTTCCGTTTTCTTGGGTATACAAACGCATGGCCAAAGGTTCCAATCCTTTTTCTTTGGCTATGCTTGCGCGGGTTTTGCGTTTGGGTTTATAGGGGAGGTATAAGTCTTCCAACTCATACATCGTTTCCGCTTTTTCAATTTTTTCTTTTAGTTCATCGGTGAGTTTGCCTTGTTCCTCAATGGAATGTAGAATAACGGACCTGCGATCTTCGAGTTCAATCAGTTGATTGAAACGTTCTTTTAAACGCAATACCATCACTTCGTCCATACTGCCGGTGGCTTCCTTTCGGTAACGGGCAATAAAGGGGATGCTGGCACCTTCATTTAATAATTCGATGGTATTCCTGACAAAATCAAGGTTTAGGTTAAGCTCTTGTGCAATTTTTACTGAAAAATCCATAAATGTAGTTGTTATTTTGTTCTGGGAAAAGCATATTTGGTGGTGAAGCCGATAATACGATCGTAGGACGAAGGATCGGGTTTATAATAAACGAAAAAGGTGTATCTGTTTTCCGTTTCCCAGTGAGAGCCTTCTATTAAATCGGCCGATGCCACCTTACTGTTTTCAGGTACATATAAATACATATAATTATAATAACCCGATTTTAAAAGCAGGCTTGTTTGCCAATATCCGGCATTTTCAACATAATTTAGTTTGGCTTCTTCCAAAAAATTCCAATCGGTCAACTCGCCGAAAACATAGATGTTGCCTTTAAACGCTTTGTCGTATTTCAAGCGGAAATGCACATATGCATAATCACTTTCTGCCGCCGAACTAAAATCGATGGTTTCATTAAAATAATATCCGTTGATATCGATGTTGCTGGAATATGCCTTATATTTTCTGTCTTCTTCAAGGTATAAATACACATGTGTGGCATTGTTTAGGTTTGCGATACGTTCCACCCCTTCCATAGGAGAGCGAAGGCTTTTAATATTAAAAGTACGGAATTCATTGCCGCCTTCCATAGTGATGGCGCCTCGTTCGTTATACTGTAAACCTGTTGTTTGGATGATATAAGGTTTTGTTAACAGCAGGGCGTTGTCGAAACGTTCGTTTTGCATAATCAAAACTTTCAGATTTCCCGGAGGATTGATAAGTCTTTGCCCGTTATAATCAAGATGTAAGGTGATTTCCTGATGCGTGAACCGCTCGGCAATATTCGACGATTGTTGTATGGCAGGTGTTAATTTAACAAGATTTTCAACCACCATGAAGCGGCGTGTGAATAAAGGGATTTTTTCACCTCCTTTATCTTCATATACATATAAAAGGTAATTGCCCGATTTTGTTATCTGTATGTTATCGTTGGGAAAGCTAAACGCAAAGGAAACATAGGGTATCAAAGTATAGGAAGAAAAAGTATAATCTATTATATCATCACTCGTAAAGCGGCTTAAATATTCGTTCGCGTATAAAGTTGAGGTGGGTTTCCAATCGTGGGTGCAATGTATTAAGGTGTATTTCATAAACCGCGCATCTGCACTCAGATCATCGAAACTACATTTGATTTTATCTTCCGTAAATAAACGTATGACAGGGGGAAAAAAGAACAAACTACTGCTTCCGGCGATGGAGGTTGCGGAAAATTCGTCATAATAATCCGAAGCACCCAGGATTTCAATTTTAACGGAAGCCATATCATCGTGATATACTTGATTGTTAAATATTAAATCATCATAATCATCGGTTTGAGCCGGTAATATCATAACAATCGAAACAAATGCTAAAATAAAAAGATGTTTTAAACGCATTACCTTATATTTAATGTAATGCAAAAGTATACATTTTTTTGATTTATGGTGTCCTATTCGTCAAAAACTATGGGTAGCCTGCCAACGGATTCAAACTTCTCCGAAAAGTCGGGATTGATTTCAAATGCGAGACTTTGCCGCTCGATTTCGGCTAAATGCATGTCTCTCCCACACAGGGTTTTCACTTTGCGGTCGAGGATATAAAACAAACCGAAATAAGGGACTTCAACCGGTTTTTCTTCTATCAATTCCGCTTCGATATGCCTATACATCGACTCGATAACTTCCTGGATTTTTTCGATAGCTAATCCGGTGTCTTCTTGGATTTTGTAAAAAAGTTCTATCTTTGATATCATTTTACAGGCTTCCGTTTCGGCAGAATCGGGATATCGTTCTTGTAATGGAATGGAATTTAACTTTAGGTTTAGATGTTTTGTACTCATTGTTATTGTTGTTTTGATTGTTAATAATATGTTTTGTTTATTTTAATTTCAATGCAAATATATAAAAAAATATACAGTGATAAAGAAAATGTAAAAAAAATTAAGAGAAACAAAGTATCTGTTTGATTTGCTTCTTTGTGTGTCGTTCAAAGCGTAGCAAAGAATCTGTTGAATTTGACGGAAGATAGTTCGATGTTTTCAAATAATAATTTGGATAACAGATTTAGAATCACTATTATCCGACAAAAATCTGAAAACAGTTAAATTAAATTATAATATATTAAATCACTATTGTCCGATATAATCCAACAGATTCTTATTTTTTAATTGATCCTTTATCAGCGCCTTGTCTTGCGACCTGCCGGAATGTGGTTTTAATTTGAAAATATAAGATGGGTAAAATTATCCCAATTAG
>MWCE01000145.1 GCA_002069895.1 Bacteroidetes bacterium ADurb.Bin234
CGTCCTTTTGTAGATTTGTGTTTGATTACTGACTTTCATAACAAAATATTTAGTCATCCCGTTTTCATTTGGAACTGCACAGTAATACTTTTCTTCCGGATGTCCTGGTTTTGATTTTACAATTATTTTTACTTTAATTCCCATAATTATTAGATATTTAATGTTTAAAAAAAATTTACAAGTGTTATTGATAATGAAATAAATACTGATGAATTCTTCACTGAAGAGACCCCCTTGAACCAAGTTAGGTTCAAAAAAATACTGCTTTGGTTGGTGCGTGAACCACGCTTGGTTGGTGCGTGAACCACGCTTGGTTGGAACTCCAAGCAAGGCAGCAATTTTCGCAGACAAGCGTGTCTCAAGGGGTATTCTGGCACAAGCGTAAAAGATAGAAAATGAGGTGAATATAATAACGTTTTTCATTGCTAAATTGCCATTAAAATATTATAAATGATATGAGTTTAAGGCTATGTTCTAATTTACAATGTCTATATTAGAACATAGCCTTATTAAATAAAGTATACAAAATTTCTCCCTCTGCCTCCATATTCATATTATATAATTTTTTACTTTTGCAATGTTTTCGGGATATTAGCTCAGTTGGTTCAGAGCGCTTGCTTCACAGGTAAGAAGTCACCGGTTCGAATCCAGTATATCCCACGAAATTTATTTTTCCAATACACCTTCTTTTATTTGGTTTGCTTAACAAAGAGTTTTAAAATGTAGAAAGGTTAAAGTATAATAACGATTCTATATACTAAACCCTTTTGCCTTTCGTTTATTTATCCGAATCCTTAAATAGAAAAAAACATGTCGCAAAATATTACTATTCTTTGGGCCGATGATGAAATAGACTTATTAAAACCTCATATTATCTTCTTGGAAAACAAAGGATATAAAGTAATTACCGCCAAAAGCGGGAATGAAGCCATTGAGGAATTAGACAACAATATTGTGGATATTGTGTTTTTGGATGAGAATATGCCCGGTATTTCGGGACTGGAAACCATCAATCTGATTAAAACCAAATTCGCACCTATCCCTATTGTGATGATAACAAAGAGTGAAGAGGAACATATTATGGACGAAGCCATAGGTTCCAATATCAAAGATTATTTAATCAAACCCGTTAATCCGAATCAAATCCTTCATTGCCTGAAGAAACATACCGATCATAAACGCATTGTTACCGAAAAACGCTCTTCCGATTATCAACAAGCATTTAGGAATATTACCCTCAAACTGATGGAAGCCCACTCCTATGAGGATTGGATTAATATCTACAAAGAATTGGTCTTTTGGGAAATCGAATTGGAAAAAAGCACTGATAGCCATATCGTTGATATACTTTATGCACAAAAAGAAGAAGCCAATCTGAGTTTTAGTAAGTTTATCATAAAGAATTACACCCAGTGGATAAATGGCAAAACGGCTGATAAACCCCTGATGTCGCATACAGTATTAAAGGAAAATCTATTTCCTTCCTTGCGCGAAAATGAAAGCATCTTTCTAATTGTTATCGATAATTTACGTTACGACCAATGGAAAACCATACAACCTTTGATTTCCGATTATTATCGTGTCGATAAAGATGAAATTTATTACAGCATACTGCCCAGTGTTACGCAATATGCACGTAATGCTTTATTTGCCGGACTCTTACCTTCCGAAATCGGAAAGAAATATCCCGACCTTTGGTTAAATGAAAACGACGAAGGAAACAAAAACGACTACGAAAACGAGTTGTTGGATGAATATTTGCGCCGTTACGGTAGAAAAATCAAACATTCTTATTCCAAAGTATTAAATATGGATTTTGCCAAAAAACTGAACGACAAACTATCAACCTTACTCGACAATGAGTTGAATGTTATTATTTACAATTTTGTCGATATGCTTTCCCATGCCCATACCGATGTGGATATTGTTAGGGAACTGGCCGAAGATGAAATTTCTTATCGTTCCATAACAGCTTCATGGTTCGAACATTCTGCCTTATTTGATATGATTAAGTTTTTAGCCGAAAAGAAAATCCGTATTTTCCTGACCACCGACCACGGCTCCATCCGCATTAAAAATCCTGTCCGTATTATTGGTGATAAAGAAACCAACAGCAACCTGCGCTATAAAGTGGGAAAAAATTTGAATGTAAATGAAAAAGAAGTCTTTGTGATTGCAAATCCCCAGGAAGTTTACCTGCCGCGTTTGAATATTACTTCGAAATATATGTTTGCTTATGGTGATAAATTCTTTGCCTATCCCAATAATTACAATTATTACGTAAATCATTATAAAAACACTTTCCAACACGGAGGCATTTCCATGGAAGAAGTGATGATCCCTTTTATTACCTTAAATCCAAAATAAAACCTATGATATTGAGAAAGGGTTGTTTTATTTTATGCTGTTTTTGTTGTTTGCTTTCATTGCAAGCACAAAAATTTAAGGGAGGTTTACATGCAGGATTGTTAGCCACACAAGTCGACGGCGACGACAGAGGTAATTACAATAAACCCGGTTTATTCGTGGGTGCTTTCACCGCCATCCCTTTTCATCACGATAGGATGAGCATACAATTGGAAATAGATTATGCGCAAAAAGGAAGTAAGGCCAGAGGGAAAATCAGTGATGGTTCTTTTAATAAATCGCGCTTAGCTTTGCATCAAATTGAAGTGCCTGTTTTATATAACTGGAAGTTCATACGGAATTTTTCTTTAACAGGTGGTTTATCTTTTAATATGATAGTGAAATATAAAGAATATGATTTAACCGGCGAACCTTATCCTGAAGATGTTACGGCTTATGATATAAACTTTTTCGAACTGGGCCTTCTGCTCGGATTGAATTATCATTTGAAAGAGCATTACGGTTTGTCGTTTCGTTACGGCTATTCAATAACCCCGCTCGGACCCAGTCTATACCGTAGAATCGGATTGCGAAACAACTTTTTGCAATTTCATTTTTCATATACGTTTTAAAATGAAAAAAGCAGTCTTTAGAGATAAAATAAAAGATAGAAGCAAACAAAAATTGATGTAATTTTGCAGTTCTTTAAAATAAAGATGTTTTGAAAAAAGAGATAGATATTAAACAATATGCAATACAATGCATTGCACAAGAAGCAGAAGCAATAGGACGATTAAAAGATCTTATCAACGATCACTTTGTGGCTTGTGTAAACGAGATATATAACGACAACGAAGGCAGGGTGATTGTTACCGGCATCGGCAAGAGTGCCATCATAGCCCAAAAGATAGTCGCCACTTTCAATTCCACGGGAACACCCGCCATATTCATGCATGCCGCCGATGCCATACACGGCGATTTGGGCATAATCCAGCCCCACGATATCGTTCTCTGTTTGTCGAAAAGCGGCAATACTCCCGAAATCAAACTTTTATTACCGATGATTAAGATGATGGGAAGTAAAGTTATTGCCCTGGTAGGGAACACACAGTCGTTTTTAGCGCAAAATGCCGATTTCGTATTGGATTGTTCAGTCGATAAAGAATCTTGTCCTAATAATTTAGCTCCCACAGCCAGCTCGACGGCTCAATTGGTCATGGGCGATGCCTTAGCCGTTTGTTTAATAGCCATGCGGGGTTTTACGGCTTCCGATTTTGCCCGCATACATCCCGGCGGCACCCTCGGCAAAAAACTCTATCTTAAAGTGGAGACCTTATGCAAACAAAACGCAAAACCTCGGGTATCGTTAAACGACAACTTAAATACCATTATCTATGAAATATCATCCAAACGACTGGGTGTTACGGCCGTATTAAATGATAATGAAGGCATTGCCGGCATCATCACCGACGGTGATTTACGCCGTATGCTGCAACAATCTCAAAACATTCAACAAATCAAAGCAAGCGATATTATGTCGAAATCACCGAAAGTTATTAATGAAAACGAATTGGCTGTGAAAGCATTGGAAATGATGCGTGGCAATAACATTACCAGTTTATTGGTGGTCGACGACAACAATCAATATGTCGGAGTGGTTCATCTACACGACATCATAAGAGAAGGAATTATTTAATAAATATATAAGCAACCTTTAGATATTTACTTACGACTTAACGATATAATAAAATTAAAAAGAACGATGAAACACGTAATAATAACGATAAGTTGGTTAATCATTTGCAGTTTATCATTACCTACATTTGCACAAAAGAAAAAAACATCAAATCCAAAGAATCTGAACTATCAAATTACCTTTAATTTGCCGGGTATTCCCGATTCCATGTTGTTTGTTGCCAATTATTACGGTGAGCATACTTATTTGAGAGATACCTTATTCCCTTCCAAAAAAAATCGATATAGCTTTGTTTTCGAAGGTAAAGACACTTTGCAACGCGGGGTGTATATTTTGGCAAGTCAGAACAATGCCAAATACATGGAGTTTCTTGTCGATTCATCGTTTTTCTTCAGCGTTGAATCGAACGAATTAGATCCTAAAAGCCTGAACGTTACCAACAACGTAAGGTTTATTAACTCTCCCGAAAACGATTTGTTTTATGCCTTTACATCCTATATGGTTTCCAAGCAAATCATAGGTTCGGGCATTAATAAAAAACTCAAAGACGAACAAAGCAAACCTTCACCCGACCCATCAATTATTGAAGCATACAGAGCTGAATTAAAAGCTGTTTATGATTCCATGCAGGTTTATACCGTTCAGTTTATAAAAAACAATCCAGATAATTTGTTTGCCAAAGCCCAAAAATTAGCAATAAACGTTGAAACTCCCCAAACACCTCCTGCAGGGAACACCGATTCGAATTGGAAATATAACTATTATGTGAATCATTACTGGGATAATTGCGATTTTAACGAA
>MWCE01000146.1 GCA_002069895.1 Bacteroidetes bacterium ADurb.Bin234
TGCCATTCATAGAGAAAGATGTCATTGCAGCAGGTGGCGTCGGTGAGGGCATAGGCTGATTTCCGGTTGGAGGTAAAATAACCGTCGTTGTCGACTTCGTTCACGGTGAAGTAAATGTCGTTGGCGGGGGTGTTGATGGGATAGCCGAGATTGACAGGGTCTTGCCAAACACTCAATGCCCCTTCGGCTTTAAAAATATCGTATCCTCCCAAACCAGCATGCCAATCGGAGCTGAAATATAAAGTCTTGGTTTCATTGTGATAAAAAGGAGTGATTTCATTCCCGGCTGTGTTGATATTGCTGCCGGCATTAATGGCTTCGCCGTATTTTCCATTACAAACGATACTAAACCATATATCTTGACCACCTATGCCGTTTGCACGGTTTGAAACAAAGTAGAGCACTTCGCAACTGTCATTTAAGGGTACAATACAGGCTTGGGTAGTATTGCTTCCGGAAGCGTTAATGATCTCGGGAAGTTTTCGGGGCTTTTGCCATTTCCCTTTTTTAAGTTCCGACATCCACAAGCTGGCGTTGTTGTTAATGCTTTTGTTGACAGGCGTTCGACTGAAATACAATTTGTTTTTATCCTTATTAAAAAATAAATTGGCATTGTGATAATTTGGATTGTTAATGACTTTCGAAAGCGGTATTATATTATCAATCCCATTGATGGTGAAGTTTGCCGAATATATTTTAGATAGATAAAAATCGTCGATGATATAGGTGTGTGAATTGGTCGTAATGGGGCGTAAAGTGGAGAAATATAAGGCGGTGTCGCTTAATTGCACGGCATTAAATTCGGAATGCGGTGTGTTGATCAAGGAGTCGAATTTTTCGATATGGACGGCCGGGGTATCGGCAATCCAAAGTTGAGCCATACGGCAAGCTCCTATTTCGAGGGAAGCTCTTTTAAATAAGAGAGATGTGTCGTTGTTTTGCAGGGAAATAAATTGTTTAAACATATCGGAAGCTTCTTGGTATTGAGCCAGATTCTTTTTAACCAAGGCATGATAGAACAAGGCTTCGGGAAAAAGAGAAGCCGTATCGAGGCGGATGGCTTTTTCGTAGGCATTATCGGCTTCGGCATAGAGATAGCTGACTCGTAGAGCATGAGCATAAGATAGATAAATAGCCGGATCTTTAGTGTTTTCCGTTTGAATGTATTCCCTGTAAAAATAAACCGCTGTTAGCATTTCGTTGTTTTCGGCGGCAGCTTGGGCAGATTGTAATAACTCCTGAGGCTGTTGTGCAAAACTCAGCATTGGAAAGAGGAAGTAAATAATGACAAACAATCTACACTTCATGCCTTGCTCGGTTTAAAAAATAGGACAGGGAACGCTCTGTCGTTTGAATTTCTTTTTCTTTTTAAAAATATAATACACACTAAGTTCCACCGCTCCTTGTGCATTACTTGCCGGTAATAGTTTTGAAATATTAAAGTCGTAGCTGAAATTGAATCTAACACGATTGATTTCGGCACCTAAAACAACATAAATGGCATCGTTCCAACGGTAATCCAAACCAAGTTCAAATTTATTGTAATTTCCATATTGGTCGAAACTGATCAGATAGGTGTATAACAGTCCAATCATTAATGCTTGATAAGGTTCTTGATAAGAGAAAGACAGGGAAGGAGTTAAACCCATATCGGGATTAAGGCCTATACTTGTGGAGAAAGTAAGATTATATTTAATAGGCATGCGAATACTTTTGTCTTTTAATAAGGATTGTTTGGGTCGGTTGAGATGAAACATACTGAATCCTGCTTGATAATAACTCAATTCCTTCGACTGATAAAACCATTGAATCCCTGCAGCACAATCGCCGAAAAGGAATTTGGTGGTATTTAAGTCTTCGGTTATGGGATTGTTTTGGTCATACATATCATCCTGATATTGTTCATCGAAGGATAAGGATGCGTAGTTTATGGTGCGTTGTGCCAAACCGCCGGAAATACCGAAGGAAAGAAAGTGGCTGTTTTTACGGTTTAAGGCACGGGTATAAGAAAAAAAAGCATTGGATTGCATGGTAGTGTATTTCGAATCGCCGGCACGGTCGAAGTCGAAGGTCATGCCAAAACCGAAGATATCTTGATGGGAAGGCCGTTTTACGATGGGCATGTCGAACCATAAGCCGTTGGTTTGGTAGGCTTTTGTAACAGTATACCATTGAGAACGGTTGTAGATGCCGATGCGTAAATCACCGTTATAAAAACCTGTCGCTGCGGGATTAATGGCTATGGGATTCATCCAAAATTGCGAGAAATGAATGTCTTGTGCTTTTACGTTTGTTGAGATAAAAACGTAAAAGCAAAGTAAACATACAATCCGGAGATGTTTTTTTAGATAAACCATTTGTTATATTTCCTTTGTACCCTGAAATTTTGAACAAAAGTACTAAAAATATTTGTTGCATAAAAGAAATCAGGAAAATTGTGATTTAATTATTCATACGGTCTTATTACAAAGGAATAGTCTGTCGTTTAAAATCGATTAGCAAGGATTGATAATCCGATAATGCTCCATCGGTTCCATTTGGCATAATCTTTAATGGTTAAGGTTCCTTTGTAGTTAATGGTTACGTGATATTTTACTTTTCCGCCGCTTTTTACTCCCGCTTCGGTGCATTTACGAATTTTAAATTGCGACAAATATATAAATTTTTTTATACAAAATGATTTATGAAATTATATTTCATAAAACAATGAAAATAAACATTATATGTTGAGACGTTGCATGCAACGTCTCTACGATACGATACCATACAAAACGTTTCTCATGTGCTGAAAAACCGGACACTAAGGGGTACGTACAAATAATAAAAAAAAGATGCCTTTAGAGGCATCTTTGTATGGTTTTCTTTAATAGATATATGTTTTATTCTTCGTTAATTACGTTGATGTTGAATTCAACTTTAACCTCTTTGTGTAAGGCTACGGTTGCTTTATATTGTCCTAATTCTTTGATATGATCACCTTGGATAAGGATTTTCTTACGGTCGATGTCGATATCGTGTTGTGCTTTGAGTGCTTCTGACACATTGATGTTGGTAACGGAACCGTAGATTTTTCCTTCTTCGGTAGCTTTAACGTTTATGTTAACGGTCAAATTATTGAGGCGTTCGCTTATACTCAGTGCGTCGGTTCTCATTTTCTCTAATTTACGGCTGCGTTGTCTGATGGTTTCGGCCAAAATCTTTTTATTCGATTCGGTAGCTATGATGGCTAATTTTTTAGGGATAAGGTAATTTCGTGCGTATCCGTTTTTAACGGTTACGATGTCGTTGGCAAATCCCAGATTGGCTATATCTTCTTTTAAAATAATTTCCATGTCAAGTTCTCCTATTTTTCTTTTAAGTTATCGGCAACATATGGTAAGATGGCAATGTGACGGGCTCTTTTAATAGCTTGTGCCACTTTCTTTTGGTATTTTAAAGAGGTGCCTGTTAAGCGACGGGGTAATATTTTACCTTGGTCGTTGATGAAACGGATTAAGTATTGTCCGTCTTTGTAATCAATGTATTTGATGCCGTGTTTTTTGAAACGACAGAATTTTTTCTTTTTAACGTCAACCGCAATGGGTGTTAAATATTTAATATCGGTATTTGATTGTGCCATAGCTTTATGTTTTATTCGTTATTCACTGTTGTTGTTGCGGATTCTGTAGCTTTTTTCTTGTTTTCACGTCGTTTTTCGTTGAATTGAATGGCGTGTTTGTCGAGGGCTACGGTTAAGAAACGCAATATCTTTTCGTCGCGTTTGAATTGTATTTCCCAATCTTTAACAAAACTACCTTCGGCTTTGAATTCAAATAAGTGATAAAAACCGGATGATTTCTTGTCGATAGGGTAGGCTAACTTGCGCATGCCCCAATTTTCCTGGTGAACGATTTCACACTTGTTGTCGAGCAAAATTTTTTCAAATTTGCTTACCGTTTCCTTCATCTGTTCTTCAGACAAAACGGGAGTCATAATGAAAACGGTTTCGTATTGATTTAACATATCTCTGATAATGTTTAAATTATAAATTATTATTAATTATTTTTTTAGGATTGCAAAGGTATATTTTTTTTTAATATAAATGTGTGATTGAAGAAAAGTTTTTTTAATGATGGTAACAAAGAAACAAATATACCGCTCCTATGGAGCTACAAAAAAATATAAAATTGAATGTTTCGAAAACAGCAGCGTTGCTGCGTTATCTTTGTAAAAAAAAAGAGGATGTTAGCTAACCCCCTCTGTTATTAAATGTATGTAGTATTTATCCGATCATATTTTTCAGGTCTTCATCGACGGTTGAAATACTTCCGATTCCGAAGCTTTCAACCAGAATTTTAGCTACATTGGGTGAAAGGAAACCGGGAAGGGTAGGTCCAAGGTGGATGTTTTTAACGCCGAGACTGAGAAGTGCCAGCAAAACGAGTACGGCTTTCTGTTCGTACCAAGCGATGTTATACACTATGGGCAGTTTATTTACATCATCCAATCCAAACACTTCTTTTAGTTTGAGTGCAATAACGGCAAGCGAATAGCTGTCGTTGCATTGACCGGCATCGAGGACCCTGGGGATACCGCCTATATCGCCTAATTGTAGTTTATTGTAACGATATTTAGCACAACCGGCTGTTAAGATAATGGTGTCTTTCGGAAGGTTTTGTGCAAATTCGGTGTAGTATTCACGGCTTTTCATACGTCCGTCGCAACCGGCCATGACGATGAATTTACGGATGGCACCGCTTTTTACGGCTGCAACCACTTTGTCGGCCAAGGCGATGACTTGGTTATGTGCAAATCCACCAATGATTTCACCGTTTTCGATGGCTTCGGGTGCTTTGCAACGTTTGGCATGGGCAATGATTTTTGAAAAGTCTTTGGGTTTATCATTCACGCGGTCGGCGATGTGAGGAAATCCGTCGAA
>MWCE01000147.1 GCA_002069895.1 Bacteroidetes bacterium ADurb.Bin234
TTCTATCCGCACTGATAATTACAGCTATCTTCTCATCACTGATGCCTCGTTTTTTGCTTTCGAAAATCCCTTTCCCTAATTCTTTTATTTTCATGCTGCAAATATATCGCTTTTATCTTACTTATTATAGAACATAGCCAAATAAAAAGAATGAAATTAAACATAGATAGGTAAGATGTGCAATAATAAAAATGTATTTTTCCTCTATTAAATATTAAAAGAAATGTTATCCATCTGTGGATATTAGTCAAATTTATGTAAATTTGCAAACGCTAATATAGATGAAAAATAAAACTATAAAAACTTAAATACATGCAGGATACAACACCCGTTTACACGATTGCCGCTCATTTTGCACAAATAACGGCACGTTCGGTTTTTTTAACAGGAAAAGCCGGAACCGGTAAAACCACTTTTCTCCGTCGTTTAAAAGAAGAAAGTAACAAGCAAGTGGCCATAGTCGCCCCAACCGGCGTGGCAGCTATTAATGCCGGAGGCGTTACCATGCATTCCTTTTTTCAATTACCGTTTACTCCCTATGTACCAACCTATGAGGGGAGAAAGAATTTGGTTTCGAAAATTAAAATGACTTCCATTCGACGTAAGGTGATCCAAGAATTGGAAATGCTGGTGATAGATGAAATCAGTATGGTGCGTGCCGATTTATTGGATGAAGTGGATGCTGTGTTACGTCATTTTCGCTATCGTCCCAACGATGCTTTTGGCGGTGTTCAAGTGTTTTTTATTGGAGATATGTATCAATTACCTCCTGTGGTGCAAGGAGAGGAGTGGAACCTGTTGTCGCAATTTTATAAGTCTCCTTATTTTTTTCATAGTAAGGTGATAGAGCAAAATCCACCACTGTATATTGAATTCGATAAAATCTTCCGTCAGCAGAATGAAAGGTTTATACATTTATTAAATGAAGTTAGAAATAACTGCCTAAGCTATGAAAGCATGCGCTTGTTAGAAAGTCGCTATCAACCGGGATTTACCTTACCGAAAAAAAACAATTACATCGTTTTAACCACCCACAATGCCAAAGCTGATCGTATCAATGCCGAAGAAATGGGGAAGATTAAAAACAAGACATATCGTTTCGAAGCAGTTATAAAAGGAGAATTTCCCGAACGCAACTTTCCCAACGAACCGGTATTGGAGTTAAAAGAAAATGCTAAGGTGATGTTTATTAGTAATGACAAAGGTTTTCCGCGACGATATTTTAACGGGAAAATAGGGGAGGTGAGCCGCATTGAAGACGACAGGATTTATGTGCGTTGTGAAGATGACCCTGATGAAATTGCAGTTGTTTATGAGACCTGGACAAATATCAGGTATTCTATAAATAAACAAAACAATCAAATAGAAGAAGTGGAGTTGGGAAGCTACACACAATATCCGCTACGTTTGGCTTGGGCGATAACGATTCATAAAAGTCAAGGTCTTACTTTTGATAAAGCCGTGATAGATGCCGAAGCTGCTTTTACTTCCGGACAGGTGTATGTGGCGTTGAGTCGTTGCCGTACATTGGACGGCTTGGTGTTGTTAAGTCCTATTCATAAGGATTGTTTGCATGTAGACCCTCATATCGTGCAATACGGGAAAAACAAACCGCCGGTTGAAATGCTTAATGATCAATTGGAAAAAGATAAAAAGGAATATAATATAAAAGTATTATTATCGGTGTTCGATTTTAAACTTTGCCTTGGCCATGTTTCCTCTATGCAGGATGTAATAAAAGAAAATATTAATTCTTTTCGTGCCGATTCTTTGGGTTTTACGGATAGCTTGCAAGCTTCCTTATATGATATGGATTTCATTGCTCAAAAGTTCCAACTACAAATCGCCGCTATTTCACATCAAGCGACATACGATCAAAAATATATTCAAGGCCGTATAGCGGCAGCATCGGATTATTATGTTGTTCAAATAGATAAAGTGTTGAAAATTATACGACAATCTCCTGTGGAAACCGATAGTCGCGAGCTTGCTTTCGAGTTTAATGAAAGTTTACGTATGCTTTATAATGAGTTGTCGAGGGAAAAGCATATTATATCGGGTATTAAACAAGATTATTCTACAGAAAGATATTTTACTTTAAAAAAAGAATTTAAAAATCCGGTTCTGAATGTCAATGCTTATGCGCTTTATGCCAATGCAAATCGTGAACAAACCGAACATCCAGATTTGTATAGTCTATTAAAACAATTGCGTTATGATTTATCAGAAAAACACCATGCCGAAACTCATGGTTTGATCGTAAGCACAAAGGCATTGATTGCCATAAGTAATTATTTACCCCACAGTATAAAAGATTTGAAACGCATAAAAGGTTTCGGAAAGCAGAAAATAAATCTTTACGGACAGGATTTTATTGATCTTGTGGTGGATTATTGCGGGGAGAACGGATTATCGTCGCGTATAGATGAGATGCCTGTAAAAACAAAAAAGAAAAACTAACCGTTGGCCGATAAAAATTCATAAATTGAAGCGTGTTTAGATTTTGTTCGTTTTCTAATCATTCGATTTATAACACATAGCCTGTCATCATTCTTAGCTATTATATCCTTATTAGTATAGAAGTTTATGAGAAACACTTTTTGAATTGGAAAGTAGATTTGTTAAGGTAAAGGATGTTTATTTAATCTCTTCTTCTTTCTCTTCTTTTTCTTTGATTTTGAAGGTGTAAGAAATACCCAAACCTACCATCCAATAATCGCCGCGATAAAGGAGCCGTTCATTGTATTTTAAAACGGCACCCGTTGTTTTATTAGTCAGTGTATAAGGTATGTTGATGTCGGTCATATTGCGTGTGCCGGTATAGTATTCTCCTGTAAGTGCAAATCGAATCTTACAGGGTAATTGATAAGCAATGCCGATGCCGGTATTTATCAGGAAATTTATCTTGTTGCCTGAATAGAGCGGTTGAGGCTTATAACTTAAAGTATAATCATCGTTAATATAAGTAAATTCAATTTCTTTATCGGGAACAAAGCGCTTTGATTGACCGGAATAGATAGGAAAATCGAGGTTTAATCCGGCTTTGATAAATAAAAATAAATCGTTTTTATAAATAGGTAAATCATAACGCAATTGCATCGGAATTTGGATGGAACGATACAATAAGTGGGTTTTCTCCCTGTATTTTTCCCCACCGTTCCAGTCAATGGCAAAGAAATCCCATTTAGGTTTTGTTTCGGTATAAGCTAAACCGGAAGTAACATAAAAATTAGAGTCTATACAATAACTTACGTGAATTTCGATGGGTGGAGTCGAGAGGCGGTTGCCGAAAACATATTTGCGATAATCTTTCGATCCTTGCAATACTTCCGAACGTATGCCCGAATAAACACCGAGGGTCCAACTATTTTTTTGTGCACTAAGGGGTTGAATGCTACTTAAAAAAATCAAAGCAGGGAATAGATAATTTAATATTTTCATTATTATGCTGTTTTTTCTTTTGTAAATACAACGTTTTTTTATGAAAATAAGTATTAAGACGTTATTAATATTTTTATGTATTGAATCACAATGCCTAAAATTATCTGGAATTTTAAATTGCCATTTCGGTTTTTAAACTTTATCTTTTTTTTTTGAATAAAATACCTAAAGGATCATGCATGAACTTATTAATACTTTTCTTTGTGCATCCCCTTCTTATTATCATTCTTTCACAAAGCGTTTATTGACGACTCCCTTTTCCGTTAGGATGCGGAGAAAATAGAAGCCTTTATTTAAATGGTTGATAGCTAAATCGGTTTTGGATGCGTTGATA
>MWCE01000148.1 GCA_002069895.1 Bacteroidetes bacterium ADurb.Bin234
GAGGAAGAAGTTTTCCCTGTTGAAGAGACTTCAAAGGATGATTTGATTCAGAATGAAACAGAGGAAACGGAAATACGTCAGCCAACATTTAGCATTCCTAATATTTTTACTCCCAACGGAGATAATATCAACGATTTCTTTGTTATTGAACAAATTCCTGATATAGAATCCTCCCATTTATATATATATAATTTATCGGGAAGAGTATTGTACGAAAAAATGAATTATAAAAACGACTGGAACGGTAATCATTTACCGGATGGCGTTTATTTATATATCTATAAATTTATTTATAAAGGGAATGAGTTTATACGTAAAGGAACCCTGACTATTAAAAGACGTTAAAATCCGCATAATTTTTGTTAAAAAAAATCCACTTTTTGAAAAGTGGATTTTTTATTCTATATACTTTTATTTTGCTTTCAGGTTTTCACCTGCATCGTCGATTATCAGTTTATAGTACCAATCGGGATAGCGAGGATGATCGGGCGAAGCAGGAAGATGTTCGTTGTTCCCGTTGTTAAGGAATTTACCGTCTTTTTCTTTCTTAACATTGCCGTCGATATATTTCACAAATAAATAAGAATAAAGGTCTTTCCAGCGATTAAAAACATTTGCAACGGCTGTATTGGAGAAGTTGTTGAGGGCTTGTATACCTGAGTTTTTATTGGCTAAATATTCAGAAGCAAATTTTTCGGATTGTTGTTCAACCATTTTAACGAAATTAGTTTCCAATTCGGTTTGAACCGGCAGGATTTCTTTTATCATGTCGTTATAACGTGTATAGGCAAAATTTGATACTTGATTAAATAACCAAAAAGCAGAAGTGGGAGAGTAGGTCATCATATCACCGTTGCCGCTTGCAATGTAGTGTGGTATTTTGGTTATACCGCAGAAAATGGGCATATAAACGGTGGTGTAGCTGTCGTCCACACCAAACCAAATAATACCGCCGATAGGATTGGGGTATTTTCCGCGTGATTGAGTAACAAAAGAAAATCCTGTTTGTTGGGTTGAAATAGCTCTTTCATGGATATAATTAACGCCTTTATAATCCCATTCCATGGGTCTCCAACGATAAGGACAAGCAAAAGGGCCTGCTCCCACGTCTTTGGTCATATCCATAGATGTTCCTTCATAATGATCTCTCATCAACGAAAACACATCTTGCACGCTTAATTTATTGTTGGGTTTAATCCATAAAGGCATGCGGTTTTTTAAGTTATCGCCACGTGCATAGTCTTCGTATTTAGCCATCTCTTGTGGATTTATTTTCATAAAACCTGCCCATACCCTGGCTTCGCAAAAACGAGCTCCCCCGAAATTTACGGGATTGTAGGTATCTGAGAAACTGAAATCGGCATCTTTTCCGCTAAATAATTGAATGGCTTTGGCATAAGAAATAACGTCATATGCATAAACTACTTCTACATCCGGATTGAATATTTTGGAAATGTTTTTTGTGGAAATAGATGTTTTTCCGTTTTCCAAAGGGAAAGTAGTGATACGAGCTTGGTTGGCATGTCCGGAAACATAACCGTCGGGAATACGCATGGCAACCCATACCGGACTTAATGTCCAAGCTTTTGCATCAATATTTCCTTTTTTATCACGGATAGGAGAGCCTTTCCCAATCATTTCGAGTATCCAAACTTCATTGGGGTCGGAAATGGAAAAAGATTCGCCTGTGCTGCAATAGCCGTATTCACTAACCAATTGATGAAATACCATAATGGCTTCACGTGCTGTTTTAGCCCGTTGTAAGGTGATGTAAATCAAACTGCCGTAATCGATAATACCTCTTTTATCTTGCAAGGTATCTAAACCGGTATACGTAGTTTCGCCAATAGCAACTTGGTGTTCGTTGATATTCCCAACCACTGAATAAGTAATACTTGCTTGTTTGATTTGCCCTAATTTCTTACCTGAATCCCATTCGTAAACATCCATCATGGTTCCGGCGGGGTAGGTGGCTGCCGGCCGATAATAAAGTTCGCCGTAAAGGGTATGAGAATCGGCAGCATAAGTGATGAAGGTTGAACCGTCTTTGGAGGCTCCTTTGGTAACTAAAAAATTAGTGCATGCATGTGTGTTACTTTGTAATAAAAAAAGCATATAACATAATGCGCTTAGAAAAATTTTTTTCATGTGAATCTATTTAATTGATTAATAATTATTATTGTCTTAATAAAAACGGTAGCAAAGGTAATAAAAAAACTTCAATTTAACAGCAAAATACCTTTTCAAGTATGAGAAAAAATGTAAAGTTTTAATAATCACATATTATTTCTTTAAGACGTTCATTTGATTTAAGCAATGAAAGAGACTGTCTTTCCAATGAGGAATCCGAATGCCGAAATCGGTTTTGATTTTTTGTTTGTTTAAAACACTATAATGAGGACGTGTGGCGGCAGTAGGATAATCTTTTGTTTCGATGGGAATAATTTCGCATGATGATGCAGTGGCATACATAATTTCTTTGGCTAAATCATACCATGAACATACACCTTCATTGGCATAATGGTAAATTTCAACGTTTTTAATTTTCTGTGTTTGTGGGCAAATCTTTAAAATAGCATCAGCCAAGTCGGCAGCATAAGTAGGAGTGCCGATCTGATCGAATACTACCGATAGCTGTGAGCGTTCCTTCGATAATTTCAACATGGTTTTCACGAAATTATTACCAAAAGAAGAATACAACCACGAAGTTCGAATGATAATGGCACGCGACAATAAGCCTTTGATTGCCTGTTCGCCGGCTAACTTAGTTTTGCCGTAAATGGAAACAGGATGGGGTACATCAAGTTCGTGATAGGGTTTGTAATGTGTGCCGTCGAAAACGTAATCGGTCGAAACATGAATCAAGAAATAATGATAAGTATCCGATAAAGAAGCTATGATTTCCACTGCTTTTGCATTTACCTGCATGGCTTTTTCGGCATCACTTTCGGCTTTGTCGACGGCGGTAAATGCAGCCGCATTGATAAGTATGTCGGGTTGTATTTTTCGGATATAATTTTCAAACGACTCTTTTTGTGTGATGTTAACTTCGTCGATATCGGTAAAGTAAAAGCTATCGTCGGGGTATGATTTGGCTAAGACTTGCAATTCATTTCCTAATTGTCCGTTGGCACCTAAAACTGCTATAATCATTACTTATGAAAATGTGAATATTAATATAATGAAATAGATATTCCAACATTGAAAGGATACATTTGAGGCCCTTTCTCGTTTTCGAATAGTTTGGTGATCATATAGGAAGCATTTACGCCGAAATATTTCCATCCCGTACGGAACATTATTTCAACAGGCACTTTGGTGTAGTTAGGTATTTTTTTATTCTTGATTTTTACACTTTCATCTTTACCATTAATATCTCTACCGTAATATTTTGTATGTACGTCAGCCATTAAACCCACACGAATACCGGCGGAAATTTTAAATCCGGATTTGTGAAAGTATCGGAACTCTAAGGGAATGTTAATATTCGTAAAACTTATTTTATTCCTTGAATATTCAATTTTTTCATCTATGGCTTTTACTTGGGTTGTATATTCTTTCCCTATATAAAAGTGAGCATTCGAAAACAAATTATGACTTGTTACACCAACACCTATCCCAAAACTGAACGGGCTGTTCTTTTTTACCGGTAAATCAAATAAAAAAGCTGCATTTACTCCTTGATTGATGGCTCTTTGTTTATAGGAGTCGGTGTTGAAATTTAACCATATACTTGAAAATATGTCGACAAATAAACGATCTTTAATGATTAAATCTTCTATCTTAAAATTTTCTTTTAGCTTTTCTTTTTTGCTTTCTTTATTTTGTGCTCCAATAGTATATGACATAAGCAAAAGGAGAGCGATGCTAATCAATTTCTTCATTATTTAATTATATGTTATTGTTATTCAGTTTTAATGCGTAAAAACATATGACACGCAAAAGTAATGATTTTCTAGTAACAAACGGTAGTTTGAGGAATTTATTTTATATATATCAAGAGATAGCATACAACAATTATATGTAAATTTGCAGCCTAAAATAAAAGAGATAAAAATATGAAAATCCCAAGCATAGCTCAAATACGAGAGGCTGACGCTTTTACGATAAAAAACGAACCCATTGCATCGATTGATTTGATGGAAAGAGCGGCATCCCTTTGTGTTAAAAAAATCATGCATCTTTTTGATAATCAAACCTCCATTATGCTGTTCTGTGGTATGGGAAATAATGGTGGCGACGGTTTGGCTATTGCCCGTATGTTATGGCAAAATAATTACATCTGTGAAGTATATGTAGTAAAACATGCTAAAAAATACTCCGACGACTGTCAGATAAATTTAAAGCGTTTACGAGAGTTTCATCCGGAATGCATTCATGAGATTAATCAAGAGGCTGAAATTCCTTCATTGCATACCGGTCTTATTGTCGATGCCGTTTTGGGCAGCGGACTTAATAAAGCTGTTACCGATAGTTTTTTGTGTACTTTATTTAAACAAATAAATCAATCATCGGCTTTTGTATTTTCCATTGATATCCCTTCAGGTTTCTTTGCCGAAACATCTATGGATACTACAGCTTCTTGTGTAAAGTCCGATTTTGTTTTCACTTTCCAATTTCCTAAATTAGCATATATGTTTCCGGAAAGCTATCATTATGTAGGAGAATGGGAGGTTAGTGATATAGGTCTGCATCCCGATTTTATCAAGAAAATAGAAACGCCCTATTATTATACGGAAGAGACAGATATACAATCTTTAATTAAACCAAGGCTTAAGTTTTCACATAAAGGAAATTACGGTCATGCATTTATCATAGCAGGCAGCAAAGGTATGATGGGAGCTGCCGTTTTGGCTGCCAAAGCTTGTTTGCGAAGCGGAGCGGGTATCGTTGAATTGCATATTCCCGAATCGGGCTATCAAATCAT
>MWCE01000149.1 GCA_002069895.1 Bacteroidetes bacterium ADurb.Bin234
ATAAGGGATAAAACGAAATCTGATGGATTCGTCAATACCCTCTTTCATGCCTTGTTCAAGTATTTCCATTCTTTTGTTTTTATCCGGCTCGTTTTCGGCTTCATCCCATTTAGGAAAATCATGCTTACTATTAAGTCCATAATAATCGATTAAACACGTAACATAAGCTGAGTCGTCCTTCTTTAAATGAAGTGTGATTTGTTTTTTTAATTCCGACCATCTAACTATACCACCCATTGATTTCTTAATGAGGGGTGCTTGAATGAAAATAGATTTTTGAGCTAAAAATGGCGTAAGAATTGTTTTGCAAAATTCTTGTTCTGTTTGCCCTTCACATATGATAATGAGTCTTTTCATTTTAAAAATTTGGTTGTCCTGTAGTTATAATATTTCTTTTCCATAAGTCATCAAGCGTATAATTTTCAAGCCATTCTTTAAGTTTATCTGCTTCTAAGCGATTAAACTTTGAACATCCATTTATTTGGTCGACCGTGATTATATCTTCGGGAGAAAAGTGACTTATTAAATCGCTTGATTGAGTGGCAATAATTACTTGACATCCCTTCGATGCAACGGATTTAATCATACCGGCAAGTTTAGCGATGGCCGATGGATGTAGTCCCAATTCAGGTTCATCAATAATGATAGTATCGGGTAGATTCGGTTGTAGAAATAATGCCGTTAATGCCATGAATCGCAATGTGCCGTCGGACAAATCGTTTATCCCGTAAATCACATCGCTGAATTTATCTTTCCATTGTAATCGAATAAAAGATTCATTGTTTGGGATAAATTCAAAGTCTGAAAAATAAGGGGCAATGGATTGAATTGTTTTTAAAATACGATTATAAACGATATAATTAAGTTCTTTTATTCCATATAAAAATGCAGCTAAATTTGAACCGTCGTTATATAAATAATAAATATCATTTGCTATATGACTTAATGTGGAAAAAGGAGATTTGTCGCTTGTGTCATGAAAATGATATTTCCGAAATCCGTTCAGATACTTGATGACGTATTTTGCTCTATAATTATCTGTTTTTTTTATCAATGCTTCTTTATCAGAGCGACTTATATTAACTCTTTCGTTTCCGTTGAAAATTAAGCTTTCATCCGTAAAGATAAAACCTTCGGTTCCTAATTTCAAATTGGCTGAATACCCATTCGTTCCGTTATCAAACTCAATCTTAAAATTAATACTATCCGTAACTTTTTGCCCTTTATGAAGCATTTTATTAACACCGCCTTTAAGTGCTATATATTCATTTAAATTTCTATTGCATAATCTATTTAAAAAATCGAAAAATGAAATAAAATTACTTTTCCCACTACCGTTCGCTCCTATTAACAAATTAATGGGATTCAAATCAATCCTCTCGTTACAAATCGATTTATATCCTGCTATTTCAATATAGTCCATGTATTCTTAATTAATTTATTTACATATAATTATTTATGTATATATAGCTTACGGCATTTAGGGTTAATGATATTTTGACGCAAAAATACTAAAAAAAATACTATTGTCCGATAAAAGTCAAAAGATTATTCGAATGACAGTTTTAAACTTTCCATATGTCAAAGCACGAATTCCCATATTTTCCATTAAGTTATCGCATAATATTATTTTTTCATGTACATTTGCCGTCAATATTAAAAGAAGGAAATACACAATGGCTGAGAATATTAGAAAACCGGAGTGGTTGAAAGTGAAGATAGCATCCGGTGAGAATTTTGAAAAAGTGAAACAAACCGTCAGCAAGCATCATTTACATACCATCTGCGAGAGCGGTAAATGTCCGAACAAAAGCAAATGCTGGACGATGGGAACCGCTACATTTATGATATCGGGCGACATATGTACTCGCTCTTGTAAGTTCTGTGCAACCAAAACCGGCAAACCGCTTCCCCTTGATAGCCAAGAACCTGTCCGATTGGCCGAAAGTATTCGTTTGATGCATTTAAACTACTGTGTCATCACTTCCGTCGATCGCGACGACCTTCCTGACAAAGGAGCTCAACATTGGTTTGATTGTATTACCACCGTTCGTGAATTGAATCCGGCAACGAAGATAGAAGTATTAATCCCCGATTTCGATGGAAAAGCGGAGTGGATACAAAAAGTTTGCGATGCACAACCGGATGTTATCGGTCATAACCTTGAAACCGTAAAACGATTATCCCCTCAGGTGCGTAGCCGTGCGGATTATCAAACCAGTTTGAAAACTTTGGCATATATTGCCCAATCAGGTATTGTAGCTAAATCGGGTATAATGGTCGGAATAGGCGAAACACAAGATGAAGTAGTTGAATTAATGGAAGATTTACGCTCCGTTGGCTGTGAATTGTTTACTATCGGACAATACCTGCAACCAGGGCCTAAAAACCTTGAGGTAGTGGAATACATTCATCCCGACCTATTTGCTTTTTATAAAGAAAAAGGCTTGGCATTGGGATTTAAGGCCGTGGAAAGTGCCCCTTATGTACGTTCTTCCTATATGGCTGAAAATTCGTATATTAATAGTAAATTAGCACAAAAATGATTTTTACCGATTGGCAACTCATCGATTATCAAACGGCTTGGGATAAACAAAAACATATCTTCAACAGTTTGATTGATAAAAAACTAAATCCCGACTTAGATATAAAAGACATTACACCTCAGGTCATATTGTGTGAACATCCGCATGTGTATACCCTCGGGCGTAACGGCAAAGCGAGCAACCTGCTGGCAAACGAAGCGTTTCTCCAAAAAATAAATGCTACATTCTATCACATCGACAGAGGAGGCGATATTACCTATCACGGTCCGGGACAATTGGTGGGTTATCCTATCCTGGATATTGCGGCTATGCATCTTTCGTTAAAGGATTATGTGTATCGTTTGGAAGAAAGTATTATTCAAACCATTGCTTATTACGGTATTAAAGGTAGCCGTTTGCAGGGAGCAACCGGCGTGTGGCTGGATGTTGACAAAGCGAATGTCCGTAAAATCTGTGCCATCGGCATACGTGCCAGTCATTACATTACTATGCACGGTTTTGCCTTGAACGTTAACACCGATTTAAACTATTTTCATTATATCAACCCCTGCGGTTTTGTGGACAAAGGAGTAACTTCCATTGAACGGGAATTGCAACGCAAAATGGATATGCAAGAAGTAAAACATATATATAAACAATCATTTATTAACGTATTTAAGGTATAATCATGGAAAGATATGTTCGACAAACCATGTTGTCCGAAATCGGCGAGGAAGGACAACATTTAATCGGCAAAGCATCCGTACTCTTGGTAGGCGTAGGAGGCTTGGGTTCGGTCATCGGTCAATATTTGGTAGCAGCAGGTATAGGAGAAATCGGATTGGTGGATGCCGATACCATTTCCTTGCACAACCTCCAACGGCAGATTTTGTATCGCGAACCGCAAATAGGGCTTCCCAAAGCATTGACAGCCAAACAATCCTTACAAAAACTCAATTCCGAAGTAAACATCGAAGCCTATAATGTGAAGTTTACGAAAACCAATGCCCTGTCGTTGGCGGAAAACTACGATATTATTATCGATGGTACCGATAATTATACTACCCGTTATCTCTTAAACGATGTATGTGTGGGATTGGATAAACCTTTGGTTTACGGAGCTATTTCGGAGTTTTACGGACAAGTATCGGTTTTTAACTATCAAGGCGGGGCCACTTATCGTTGTTTATATCCACAGGCGGAAGAAGAACAAACAACTCCTGTCGGCGTATTCGGTATGTTGCCGGGTATAATAGGATGTATGGAAGTTTGCGAAGTCATTAAAATGATTACCCATACCGGCAGTGTATTGAAAAATAAACTATTCACCTTAGATTTATTGCAATCAACCAGCACTTTAATCGACATTAATCCCGATCCGGCACAACGGCAAATAGCGTTGGAGCGGTTTAAGGAATTGGGATAAACGACTTCATAGAATCTGTCTAATAATTTGATTCCTCTTTCCCCTTACATAAACTCTTTGGGATTGTTAATGTTTTCATAAGAAATTCCTTTTTTCATAACTATTTGTTTTTTTGCTTTTTGCCTTTATAATTTGAACTTGATCCTGAGCCGGCTGTATAACCATGAAGAATAAAAATATTGATACTATCACCATAAAAATTTCCTTTAATAAATTCACAATTCACACCTTTTTCATTGAAGATTCCATTACTTTCAATTTTTATTTCATAACTTTCACCGGTCCCATTTTCCGATAATGTAAGCATAGAGTCCCCTTTTGTTGTTACTGATAGTTTGATTTGATAAATTTCCTCTCCTGATGTTTCTTGACCGGCAGGGCCCCTCCACCATTGATATTTTTCTTCACATTCATAAACTCCTACCCATTTCTCGCGATAGTCTATTTCAGGTATTTCAGGCTTACCGCAAGAAACTCCTATAACCATAACGCCAAAAATCACCGCAATTAGCAGCGGGGATATTATTTTCTGATGTTTAAATTTAATACTCGTTTTCATATAAAAATGTTATTTTTCCGCTTCCGTTTGTCCGGCAAGGATTGTTTTTAACCTTTGCTGTTTTTCTATTCACACGGGTTTATATCCAAATATAATTCAGCTCCCTCTGGCACTTCAAAACCCGATTTTAGTTCTATAAAATCTGTTGCACGTAAAGAAACATTTTCTCCTGAAAATAAGGAAGATACACTACTTAAACTAATTGACTTTTTTACGGCATAATTAAAGGTATTATAATTAAGTATTTCATTAACAATAGCATCGCACTCATATTTTAATTGATAAAGATTGGCTTGAGCAACATACATATAAGCAGAAAAAAGGGTGGTATGTAAAGGACACTTATTCCATGACGGTGGAAATAATGCCAAGTTTATGATAATTTCTAAAGGATTTTGTATGCCTATATTCCAGAGATTATTAACTGTCTGACGTACAACTTTTCTATCAATATACCATGTGATTTTATCACTATCCCATTCTACGCCAAACCAATGGTAACTTCCATCAGCATAATTACAACTGTTTTTTGCCGATAATTCATTAGGATCATGTTTCTTTGAATAATCAAATTCACACCAATAATTACACGAAGTCCAAACAGGTTCACAACCGTTTGCCTCCATAATATCTATTTCATTATACCAGTAAATTGGCGTGTCCTCACTTTTCCAAAGCCAGAATCCCGGCCAAAATACAGTACCTGACGGCAGTTGGGCATATATCTCAAAATAACCGTATTTATAGAGTCTATTAGAGTTAATTTGACCGGAAGTATAGTAATGGTTATTACTATACCAACAGTTATTACCTTTTGGACAGTGTTGCGAAGGATTAGTCCATTGA
>MWCE01000150.1 GCA_002069895.1 Bacteroidetes bacterium ADurb.Bin234
CGTTTATGGTGAAGCTGCTGTTATTGCCACTTTAATAGGACCTAATGATACGATTTATTCAACCGGTCCTTATTCGGTAAAAGCAAAAATAATATCTTTAACCTCTTTACCTGTTGATACTAACGTCTTCTTATATGTTTCATATACTTATAGTGGTAACACTCATTATGATACCATTCGAATGACAAGTGCCGGTAATGACTCAATATGGTCAACCGTATTAAATCAACAAGCTTACGGTAGTTATGTTAATTATTATATTTCAGTTGTTGATAGTTTTGGTAATAATGTTATTGTTGATAAATGGTTTTATGTAAAAAGACCGAATATCTACAATTTACCCGATCCCGATTCGGTTTTGGTTACACAACCTTTAAATGGAGGAGTATTTGTGATACCTTTTGATTGTCGATTACCACTAAGTTGGTCGCGTGTTATTTATACTTCTAACGAATTGGGTATTTCCGATACAGGTGCCGTATTGAATTGGATGGCATGGCAATCTTATAATTCTTCCACCTATGTGTATGCCACCACCCGTACAAATGTTTCTGTCTATATGAAAGCGGTTGATAAAACGGAAATATCTATAACCAATCCCGATTATGTTGATCCTGTATTGGATGGAGCCACTTTGGTTTTCGATGGAACGATGAACCTTTCGGGTAATTTGTCCACTTGGGAAAAAGTAACATTTAGTACACCGTTTTACGTGCCAGGGAATAAAAACATTATGGTTTATGTGATAGATCAGCATGGAACAGGCGGAAACACTTTTGCATGGACCTATTATCATGGTACTGGAAATACAGTTTTTGGAGGTGCTATGACAACAGGAACATTAAATACATATAAACCATGGACATCTTTCGGTTTCACCTGCTGGCCAAACGACAGCAATGCCGTGGCAGCTTATGCTTTTGTGGAACCTAAATCAATTGTTGACGCAGGTGCGCAAACACCGGTTAGCGTAGTGATTAAAAATAAAGGTTGGAATAACTTAACTTCATGTTATATTGATTGGACGGTGAACGGTGTTGCTCAAACAAGCTATCATTGGACAGGCAATTTATTTGAAGATTTCCTTGATACTGTTGTACTAGGAAGCTATATGCCCAATCCGTCAAATTACGATAATATTAAAGTATGGGTGAGTTTACCAAATGGTAAAACAGATTCCAACAACCTTGATGATACAATAGAAATTGATGTTTATGGAAAGGCCGGTCTTGTAGCAGAATATGTGCCTCCATTCGTTAAAGATACCGTATTTGTAACCGGACCTTTCGAAATACTAGCACATATTCAATCACTTACATCTGTTTCTGTCCCAACACCTACCATGTATTTAAGTTATACATATAATAATGTAACAACGTACGATACGGTATTAATGACAACTGTTCATACCGACTCTATATATAAAGTAAATATTCCTCAACTACCCTTTGGGACCCAAGTTACTTATTCCATTACCGTTGTTGATAGTATAGGGAATGTGATAACCATTAGCGATTGGTTTTATGTGAAACGTGTACAAGGAGGATCCGGTACAGGTTATGTTATAGTTGGAACAGGAACATCTACCTCTTATATGTTACCAATGGATATGTTTTATAGATATAGTTGGACACGTCAAATTTATATGGCCAACGAGTTAAGTCCTTCTTCTTCCGGAGGATTAATAACCAAACTAGCATGGCAATATGCTTACGGTACACCTTATACTTATAACAATCAGTTATGTTATTTTGAAGCTGTGGATGCATCTGTAACAACGATCACATCCAATGCTTATGTTAATCCAACAACTGTGGGAGCCAGTCTCGTGTGGTCAGGAACAGCTAATTTATCTCAAGGATGGGTAGAATTTACTTTAGATCAGCCGTTTATGTTGCCTCCGGGTAAAAATCTTATAGTTCATTGGCATCATAATCATGGTTCATATCCCGGTACGGCTTATATATTTTATTATACACCTACTTCTAGTAATACAGCTGTTTATTGTCGTTCGGATGGAGGCTTCCCTTCGGGCAATACAGGAACTTTAACGGTTAACCGACCGAATGCACGTTTTTATATTATCGGTGGTGGTGATGATACCAATTCGGTTGGCTTAGTGAACGTTATATCACCAACTGATACCATTCCTGCTTATCAGTCTACACCTATTCAAGTTGTTATTAGAAATAAAGGAATGGCTAATTTAACTTCTTGTCAGATAAATTGGACCATAAACGGTATAGCACAACCTACCTATAATTGGACTGGTAATATATTAGAAGATTTTACGGATACCATCGTATTGGATTATTTCTATCCTATTCAAGATAAAAATTATCACTTTAGTTTTACTATAAGTTTGCCAAACAACGCTTATGATTCAACAACTTATGATGATACTTTATCGTGTGATGCTTATGCTGTATACTATGGATATAATCTAACAATGAATATGTTTAGGACTCCTGTCAGCAGTCCGTATGAAGTTTGTTTCGCCAAACAAACGGAAGTTAAAATGCGACTTAAAAATACAGGAAAATCAGCCATCTTATTAACTAATAATCCTCTAACTTTACATTATACCGTAACAGGACCTGTTTCAATTCAAAAAACACTTGTTATTTCGCAAGGCGTTATACCGGTTGGTGTCAAAGATTTTGTTGTAGATACAACGCTTGATATAACCTTACCCGGTATTTATCACTTTGAAGTGATTTCGAACATAGGGTTGGATACTATTTATTTTGACGATACTTTGCGTATGGATTATGAGGTTAAACGTATTTTGCTCCCTTATGATAATGATTTCAGTGCACCTATTACCGATATTACATTTAGTTCAACTACCGATAGTATCAGTTGGTCACAAAATCTAACACCGGCTATTACTCCGGTTTACGGCAGCGGAGCTTTGCATGTTAATTCATCCTTAGCTGATGGCACTACTGCTACTGCGATTTTAAATGCTATCGATTTCCAAGGATGTTTATCTCCTTCATTAGAATTTTGGTTTGCACATGACAACAACAATCCCATTGATTCGGATCATGTCGTCGTAAAAATTTCTACCAACGGAGGCAATACCTTTACTAATAAAGATCTTATTTATCGTTACAATCCATCCTTTACAACTCCCGGATGGCAACATTACACTATTGATTTATCGGATTATGTCAATGATGCTTGTGTTGTTATAGCTTTTGAAGCTAACAGTGCCGGAGGCGGTGATATGTGGATGGATCGTTTGTTGATTAGTGCAGAAAAAGATATGGAGATAGCACTTTTTGTTCCGCAATTGGATGATTTGGTTGCATGTAATCTCGATCAAAAAGAACTAAAGGTAAGTATAACGAACCAATCAGTAATGGCAGTTGATTTCGACGAAACACTCAGTCTCTTAACACTTGAAGTTACAGGTGCTGTTACAAAAACTTATGTTGACACTTTAAGCGGTATCCTTTCGGGCTTTGCATCGATGGATGTAGTGCTTGATAATCAGTTCGATTTTACTACTGCAGGATCCTATGATTTTGTTGCTTACATTAATAATATAGATATCAGTACCCTCAATGATACCGATAGAGCAAATATTAACATTCAACCGGATGTTAGCTTGATATCTATCGATAGTGTGGGAGATAAAGCCATTGGAACATCTGTTTATTTAACGGTTCAAATAAGCAATACCGGTAATTTGCGTGTACAAGAAATACCTTTACATATTCAAGTAGATGGTATTAACGATGTATATGAAACGGCTTATGTTGATTTAGCGGCAGGTGCCGATACATCCTACACCCTTCTTACTCCTTATAAGGTACCGGTAGAACCTACCTATCAATTACAACTTGTTGCAGAATTGAGTTGTGATTATATCCGTTCGAACGATACTTTACATATGGAAGGTACGGTAAGTGATCCTACCCTAAAAGTGGCAGCCATTTTAAGACCCGATTCTACCGTTTGTGATAAAGGATTAACTGTAATTTATCCACAAATAAGCATTAATAACAGTGGTAATCCCGAAACCGATGTCGTTGTTTACTTTATTGCCGACAGCGCCGGTCAAGTGTTTGCTTCATTTATTGATACCATCGCTTTGGTGTTGAATGGAGTGAATACCTATAATTTCTCTCAATCTTATATTGTTCCTAATTGGGAACATATAACAACCTATCATGTGATGGCTTATATATATTCTCCTACTTATGCATTCGAACAAGACGCTTGTTTGAAATTTAACGATGTTTCCATTGATGAAATGGATAAAAATACTTTATACTTAGGTCAAAACATACCTAATCCGGCTCAAAAAAGCACGAGCATACCCGTTGTTATTCCGGATGATGGTAGCTTAATCTTTTCTATTATGTCTGTTAGCGGACAAACACTGTATATGGAAAAGAAAGAGTTTACAGCCGGTAAACATTGGATAGAAATGGATATTAATAAGCTGGCTAACGGTATTTATTACTACAGTATAGAATATAAAGGTCAACGACTTGTTAAGAAATTGACCATTCAAAAATAAATATATATCAAGTGGAGGCTTCCTCCGAAGCCTTCACTTTTATTAAAATTAAAAAATATTAAATATAATACATAATGAAAAATTTTATCAGAGAATTAATGTTAGTAGTGTTCATAGGAGCATTTACACTTACGTCGCTGAACGCGCAAACTTTAATAACTGTAGGAAGCGGGACAAATACATATAGATATGCCCCTGCTTATTCATTTTATAATTACAGTTTTTCGCGTATGTTGTATCTTTCTTCCGATTTGCAAACTTTATCTAATGGAGGGAAAATAACAAAAATAGGGTTTTATATAAGTACTCCACAAAGTGGCTATACATTAAATAATCAAACTGTTTATATGCGTGGGACTTCGGTTACCACTGAAAATACCGGCTACATTGATCCGACCATAACTTCTAATGGTTGTTCGCAAGTATGGACAGGCAATTTAAGTGTATCAACCACAGGATGGGTAACTATTACCCTTAGCACACCTTTTAACTTAAATCCTGGACAAAATCTGGAGATATTTTGGAACAATATGCACGGTTCTTATTTTTCTACTGTCTATTGGCGATCAACCGGCGTAAGTTATAATGCCGTTTCGAGAGGTTATTCCGACAATAGTTTTGCCTCTGCAACCACTTCTAGTTTAGGGACAGCTATGGAACGTCCTAATATTCAAATAACTTACCAACCCTTAGGTCGTTCGGCTGCGGTAACGGAGATAACTTCCCCTACTTCTTATATTATCTTGGGCAGTCCCTTGTTGGCACAAGCTAAAATTGCTAACAAAGGAATTGATACCATCACCTCTTGTCGTGTTAATTGGAAGATAAACAATGTGTTGTATCCTCCTATATATGATTCTACACTGCTTGTCGGCGGAGATATACCTATTACCATAAACTTAGGTAATTATGTGTGTGATTCTGATGCATTTAATAATATCACCGTTTGGGTTGACAACGCCATGCCTTATGACTCCATTCAAACTGATGATACTTTATCTTTGGATTTTTATACTTGTTCTTATCAATTTAACGGTGTATATACGGTGGGAGGACCGACTGCCGATTATGCCACTTTGGAAGAAGTATTAACACATTTAAGGTATTGTGGTGTAAGTGGTCCGACTACTTTTAGGTTAAATAGCGGTACCTATTCCGTTCCGATTGCACTCACAGGAGCAATCCCGGGCATCAGTTCAACCAATACCGTAACCTTTACTTCTACGGCACAAGATGCCGACAGCGTTATTATACAGACTATAGGAACGGCTGTCGAACTCAGTGCTGCCCGACACCTGAGGTTTACTTATTTAACCCTTGGAAATACTTCAAGTACTACAACCAATGGTGTTCAATTTATTAATGGTGCAAATGATATTGATTTCTACGGATGTAATATCAATTCTTATGTGTTTGCTACTTCCTCAACTTATGCTCCTGTTTATTATAACGGAACTTCAGGTTCCGGATATAAATTGGAAGATGTCAGTTTTATTAAAAATAAACTCAATGGAGGGTATTCAAGTATGTATCTTTACTATGCAGGTTCCGGAAGCGGTACCAATATGAGTAGCGTTACCATCGACAGTAACATCATGACCAATGCATATTATTACGGTGTTCGTTTTTATTATTATACCTATTGCCCCAGTTTTTCTCATAATACCATTTCTATGAGAGAAAGCACGACAAATAATTATGTCGTTTGTTTTGAAGGTTCATACAATACCGTCGACACCATGGAAGGCAATAAAATAAGTTTTGGAACCTCCGGTTCTCGTTATGGATTTTACATAGGTTCCTATTTAAATTATGGTTCTTCATACAATGCTTCAGGACCGGCTTACATTGCCAATAATGAAATAATAAGTACAACCGGAACCAATAATTACGGAATCTATTTTGCGGGGAGTTATCCCAATGCTGATGTTGTATTTAATTCCGTCTATGTTGCCGGAACCTCTACTTCTTATGCCATATATATACCCGCAATGAGTTCTTCTTATGCTTTGAAGGTTAAAAACAATATGTTTTTCACAAATGGAACCGGTACCGCTTATCCTTTATATGCCGGTTCGTTGGATTATGTTAAATCATCATATGGTACTATTTTGGATTATAATAATTATTACAGTAATCAAAATGTGGTAGCCTATATAGTAGCTCCTGTAACAAATATCAAGGCATTGCAATTAATAACAGGACAAGATGCTAATTCCATTAGCATTAATCCTGTGTTTACCAACTTACCTCAAGATTTGCACACCGGAGGAACGCTGATGGTAGTTCCTGTTGACAAGACTACCGTACGTGATTTGGATGGTGACGACAGGGTGATTTATACCAATATGGGATGTTATCACGATTATGTTAGCAGTTTGCATAATGATGTAGAACTTACATCTATGGTATCACCCGTAAACTGGCAGGAAATGAATCAAGATTTACCATTGGATGTTATCATTACCAATTATGCTAAAGATACATTGAAAACGGTCAGGATTTATTGGTCGGTAAATAACGGAGCACTTAAGTATTTGGATTATACATGTAATTTGACTTGGTTTGAACAAAGTCCTGCCATTCGCTTAGATACAGTATTGTTCACAAACAGGCTTAATTCTATATTAATCTATACTGCCAATCCTAACGGACTCGGTGATGCAAATACCCAAAACGATACACTACATGCCGAAATAATTAGTTGTGATGC
>MWCE01000151.1 GCA_002069895.1 Bacteroidetes bacterium ADurb.Bin234
ATCGGATTGCCTACTTCCTATACCGGTTACGGCGTTGAACTAAAAGGCTTATGTGAAAACATACTTTTTTACGGGTGTACGATTCAAACGTATAATTCAGGTACAGGTAGTAACCATATAGGAGTTAGATATTACGGAACAAGTTCATCAACTATGTATTTAAGCAATGTGCGTTTTATTAAGAATACTATTACCGGTGGATATTATAATTTCTATTTTTATTATGCATCGGGAAGTAATACGCCTATGCAAAACAAAACATCTTCTATTATAATTGATAGTAATATACTTAGCAATGCATATTACAGCGGAATATATATAAATCAAAATAATCGTTTTCCGAGTATTTCTTATAATACAATAACTTCACGTGTTAATACAAACTCCTATTACGGAATATATTCAACATGGTATAATACTATAGATACTCTACAAAGCAATAAAATATTCATTAAGGGTACGAATTCTTGTTATGGGATGTATTTCCAAGCCTATCAAAATTATGGAACTTCATATGGAGCAAACGGACCAATGTTTATTGCCAATAATGAAGTGATAGTACAAGCTGGAAGTAATTCTTATGGATTTCGTGATGAAAGTAACAATGGATGGAATTCAAGATTTAATATTTTTCATAATTCTTTTTATGTTTCAGGAACAAATACTCAATATGGTATTTATTTATATCCATATGATCAAAATTATAAATATACGTTTAAAAACAATAATGTATATGTAAGCACAACAGGGACAGGCAATATGATACACTTTGGCAGTACATCTTACAATACGACGAGTTATTGTACCATTGATTATAATAATTATTACAAACCAAGTGGAACAGCTTATTACGGTAATTCTTATACTTCCTTATCAGCATGGTCATCCGCAAAAAGTCAAGACATCCATTCTACAAATACGGATCCAGGTTTCGGTTCTACTCCTACTAATTTAATTCCAACCAATTGGTCAATGTGTCCGATTCTAAATGAGGTGGCCAGCGATTTGAATGGCAGTCCTCGTATCGGAATAACCTACAAAGGATGTTACACGGCTGTATTTAACTTAGATGCAGGGATTACTGAATTTATCGGAATCGGTCCCAAAGTTTCAGCAGGAACCAATGCCATTAATGTTCGTTTAATGAACTATGGAACTGATACTTTAAAAAGCATCTCCGTTCAATGTTCGGTTGACGGGATAACACAGACCCCTGTTATTTTAAGTGGTTTATCGCTTACGCAATATCAAGATACCGTTATCACTATCGGAAGCTTTGTGGTGAGTGTTAATACAACCTATAATCTCAAAGCATGGACATTTAGTCCTAACGGCACTACCGATCAAAATATTAATAACGATACCGTTTCATATTCAACCGTTGGATGTATCCAAGTATTAAATGGAACCTATGACGTTGGAGGTGGCAACAACGATTTTGCTAACATTACTGCTGCTATGACTGCATTGACTACTTGTGGGGTATCAGGACCTGTCGTATTACGTTTGGCAAGTGGAAATTACACAACATTAAATTCGTTTTTAACTGTTTATTCCGGTACAAACGCTACTAATACGGTAACTTTTACTTCATTGACAGGCAATGCCAACGATGTTAGAATTGGAGCAACATCGAGTAATGCTTTGGTTTTAAGCGGTGCAAAATATTTAAGATTTGAGAATGTTACGATTGGTGATACTACTGGTGGAACAACTTATGGTGTATATTTCCAAAACAGTAACGAAAACATTGATTTCTACAGATGTAATATCTATTCTTCCGTAACAACAACGAGTACTAGTTTTATTCCTGTATATTATTCTGCTTCATCTTCGGGACAATGTTTAAAGAATGTTAGGTTTATTGCCAACAATATTAAGGGAGGACATGTAAACATGTGTTTATACAGCAGTTCAAGCGTGGGAACCAATAATATGGGAAGCATAACCATCGACAGCAATATCATGACCCAAGGGTATAGGGGAGGATTTAGTAGAAGTGTAACATCTTCAAGTTCCTATTATATGTATTTCCCCAGTATTTCTTATAATACCATTATCGGGCGCCCAGTAAGTTCGTCTTATCAATATGGAATAGCTTTGGGAAGTGTATACAATGCTCCCGGCAATTACCCGTCTTATTACGATGTGGTTGATAAAATGGTCGGCAATAAGATTAATCTTCAAATCACCTCCAATTACGGTTGCGGAATATGGTTAGGCTACTACCTGAATTATTATACTTACGATGGCATAAGTGGCAGCGGAACACAATCATTAATAGCTAATAATGAAATAATTCATAGCTCTGCTAACGGTCAAACCTACGGAATCTACAGTTATTATTCAAAAGCCTATTTATTACACAATTCTATTTATTTAAATACAACCTCTTCCAATACGATGTATGGAATGTATATTTCGAATACTTCAACAAGTTACGGGCCAATGACGATTAAAAATAACATATTGTCGATTCATCATCCCGCTTCTTATCCGACATACGGTTATCCGATTTATTTCCCAAACGGAGGAGTATATCTCACACAAGCATATAAAATAATTGACGGGAACAATTATTATAGCACCGGAAATTATGTGGGATATGCAGGCAATAACATCACCAGTTTAGCTGCAATGCAAAATGTTACAGGACAAGACACCTATTCAATCAGTCAAAATTCGGGCTTTTTAAATCCCTCGATTA
>MWCE01000152.1 GCA_002069895.1 Bacteroidetes bacterium ADurb.Bin234
CATTGCTAAATTGCCATTAAAATATTATAAATGATATGAGTTTAAGGCTATGTTCTAATTTACAATGTCTATATTTAGAACACAGCCATTTATTTTTATTTTTCCTTTAAAAACTATATTGGATAGAAATAAAAAAGTATACTTTTGCGCCGTTTTTAATAAAAAATATCAATAATTAAAACAAAGGTAATATGTTTATTTTCATGATTGTATTGTTTGTGGTGGGTTATGTCCTCATAGCCCTTGAGCATCCGATTAAAGTCAGCAAATCGGCTACTGCTTTATTTTTAGGCATTATTTTGTGGGTTTGTGCTGTTATTGGTGGAGAAAATTTATTAGTGGATACAACCTCTTTGCGTGAATTTATGATGAACCATCCTGGAAGTGAATTTAAGGAGTGGTTGGTCGAGTCGAAATTAGTTACGGCTTTAGGAGAAGTTTCATCCATCGTCTTTTTCTTACTCGGTGCCATGATTATTGTTGAATTGGTAGATACACAAGAAGGATTCAGGATAATTACCGATAAAATCAAAGCAACCAAAAAAGTCAGTCTTTTGTGGATCATATCCATATTAACTTTTTTCTTATCATCGGTATTAGACAACATGACAACGGCTATTATCATGGTAGCTTTACTACGAAAATTAATTGGCGATAAAAAAGAGAGATGGTTTTTTGCCAGCATGGTTATCCTTGCCGCCAATGCCGGAGGCGCATGGTCGCCGATAGGGGATGTTACCACTATCATGTTATGGGTTGCCGGTAAAGTTTCAACATTGAACATCATGGAAATGACCATTATGGCAAGTTTGGCATCTATCCTTGTTCCATTGATAATTTTGTCTTTTATTATTAAAGGAGAAATTCAACGACCTGAATTAACGGATAATAATATTGAAAATCAATTAACTCCAAATTGGCAAAGAACATTGTTTTTATGCTTAGGGATAGGAGCTTTATTGTTTACGCCTGTATTTAAATCGCTAACAGGATTACCCCCATATTTAGCCATATTAGGTGGCGTTTCCGTTTTGTGGGTGGTTTCCGAAATTGTGCATCGTAAAGATACGGGTGATATCAAACAAAGATATGCCGTTACTACGGTTATAAAAAGAGTAGATGTTCCCAGTATACTTTTCTTTTTAGGAATATTAATGGCTGTGAATGCATTAACTACTGTCGGACATTTAGGTTTATTAGCAACAAATTTGGATACTATTAATTTACCGGAACCTGAAAAATATTATTTGATAAATGTTATCATCGGTTTATTGTCTTCGGTAGTTGATAATGTGCCATTGGTGGCAGCAGGTATGGGAATGTATTCTTTCCCGATGGATCATTACTTTTGGGAAATGTTGGCCTATTGCGCCGGAACAGGCGGAAGTATATTAATTATCGGTTCTGCTGCCGGTGTAGCAGTAATGGGAATGGAAAAAATTGATTTCATTTGGTATTTAAAAAGAATTTCAGGAATTGCTTTAATAGGTTATTTGGCAGGTGCCGGTGCTTTTATCGGAGAAAAAGCCATACGCAAACATTTTGAAGATAATAAAAAAGAACAAAGTGTTGAAGTGAAAAATTCTCAGAAAAATGTTGAGAATACATTAAGCGAACAAACCTATGTTGGTGCTTTTAATGAAACCTTTCTGTAAACTTTTAAGGTAAATATAAATTTAAATTGTAAGTTTTTATCTTTTTTATTTGCTTACGGATTAATATTAAAAAATCTTTGTTTAAATAGGTAAGCGGGTGATTTAAATTCACCCGCTTACTTGTTTGTTTGAATAGGTAAATTCTTAAAAACAGGATGTTAAGTATTCATAAGTAAAAAAGTATTACCTAGATTTAGGTTAACTCTTTTTATGAGCTGCTATGAAAAATAACGATTGATATTACCATTTCTATCTTCATTTTTCCGACCTCCTTGAATACTTCTTCGGGGTCAAATAATTCTTTTGTTTTTTCTTTTTCTGTTTCAAAAAACGATGGAAGCTTCTTCTAAAAACTCAGTTTCCCATTTATTTATTATTGTTGGTTGGATTTCATACTTCTGAGCTATTTTACTTAAAGTGTTCCGCTCTTTTAATAATTCTACCACAAATTTATCTTAAAAATTAAACTTGATACAACGCTCTGAAAAAATGATAGCTGACTAAAACGTCGCGAGTGCCGTGTCCCGAGTGCCGAGATTTTTTTCGTTCCGAAAAAATAAGGGTAGGCTGTGTGTATCTCTTTGCGTTCTTTGCGTAAAACCTCTGCGCCGTCTGCGGTTAATTATAATCAATTAAAAATTTAAAAAAAAAGCCAAAAATCATTCAAAAAAAATTACAAGGCTTTCCGGCGATCATTTGTACGCATACAAATTGTCATTTACACGCATACAAATTGTCATTTGTACGCATACAAATTGTCGTTTGTACGCATACAAATTGTCGTTTGTACGCTTGCAAATTCCCGGGGAGGAGATATCAATTAAAAATTAAGAATTAAACTTGATACAACGCTCTTAAAAACTGATAGCTGACAGTTGAGAGCATTTTTTAATTCGTGGAAATCTGTGAGCGGAATTCTTTGCATTTTTCTCCCATCTTTCTATCACTTTTTTTTGCTGTAAGTTAGTACAAAAAATAATAGCACCTCAAAAAAAGATTTAACCTAGATTTATGTGATAATATTATTTGTAAAAAAAAAATTATACATTTGCACTTTTAAAATTTAAAAAATAATAACCACTAAAATTTAGAGAATATGTTTGTTTTTATGATTGTTTTGTTCGTGGTAGGCTATACGTTCATAGCACTTGAACATCCCTTAAAGATAAATAAATCGGCTACAGCACTATTGTTAGCCGTTTTTTTATGGGTTTGTGCTGCCATTGGAGGAGAAGGCGTTTTAGTAAGTACCGATTCATTACGTGATTACATGATGAGTAATCCCGGTTCGGGATATTTGGATTGGTTGGTTCATTCAAAATTGATTCATGCTTTGGGAGAAGTGTCGGAAATCATTTTCTTTCTTTTAGGAGCCATGACGATAGTGGAATTAATCGACACACAAGGCGGTTTTAAGATTATTACCGATAAAATACAAACTACAAATAAAGTGAAGTTGTTATGGGTAATCTCCATCTTAACGTTTTTCATGTCGGCCGTGTTGGATAATTTAACTACTTCTATTGTAATGGTTGCCTTATTGCGTAAATTGATATGTGAACAAAAAGATCGTTGGTTTTATGCCAGTATGGTCATCATAGCCGCCAACGCCGGAGGAGCCTGGTCTCCTATAGGGGATGTAACAACCATTATGCTTTGGGTTGCCGGTAAGGTTTCGGCACTTAATATTATAGAAATGACATTCATAGCAAGTGCTATGTCGTTGATTATTCCTTTGGTCGTATTATCGTTTATGATGAAAGGGAATGTGAAACGTCCACAAATAAAACAAGGTACTGAAGTTGCTGCATCCTGTGCCCCGTGGCAAAGTGTATTGTTTTTATGTATGGGGGTAGGGGCTTTATTGTTTGTTCCCGTATTTAAAACGATAACGCATTTACCTCCCTATTTGGGTATGTTAGGTGGATTAGGCGTTTTATGGGTAACTTCCGAAATAGTACATCGTAAAGATAAACACGAAGTTCGGAGTAAATATTCAATTTCTACCATTATTACTAAGATTGATGTCCCAAGTATTCTTTTCTTTTTAGGTATTTTAATTGCAGTCAATGCCTTGGCAAGTGTTGGTCATTTAGGTTTGTTGTCAGCTAAACTTGACACCATTAATTTAGCCGAACCGGAGAAATATTATTTAATAAATGTAATTATAGGTATTTTATCATCCATTGTCGACAATGTGCCGTTGGTAGCCGGAGCCATGGGAATGTATTCATTTGAAATGGATCATTACTTTTGGGAAATGTTGGCTTATTGTGCCGGAACAGGCGGAAGCATTCTTATCATCGGTTCCGCTGCCGGTGTAGCTGTGATGGGTATGGAGAAAATTGATTTTATATGGTATCTGAAAAAAATATCATGGATAGCTGTTATCGGTTATTTTGCAGGAGCACTGACTTTTATTGGGGAAAAGACAATACGAACCTATTTTGCGTCGGAACATCATGCACCAAAAGTGGAAGTGAATCTAACCAAAGACGGTATCAAAGATTACTTAACACAAAACACATTCTATATCGTTCAATCCGATGAAGAACAAAATATTTTTGATAGCACTTCGGTTCAATTTACGGCATTTCATCAACACCAAGGATTAACGTTAAACTCCTTCCAAACAAGAAATGACTCTCTTGTTCTTTTCAGCAATGAATCGAACTTGGTATTAACTGATTATGTTGTTAATAATGATGTTGTTGATACTATAGCCGAAGTCATGTTCGGTGGTCAACATTTATTGGTAACCCAATCGGGTATGGTTTATTTTGTTTCGGAAGCAGGTCCGATTCCATTGGAAAGGAGATAGTTTTTTTAATGAAAATATAAAAAGACGAAAGAAATTTCGTCTTTTTTTTTATTGTTTAAAATAAATGTTATAAAATAATGTATATTTGCAAGGTATTTATGTAAAAGTAATATTAATATTAACAACGTTTAAACAACCTATATATGAGAACTGTTTTATGCTTTTTTACATTGTTGTTTTATGGTTTTTTTACTGCGAATGCACAAAGTTCGTGGACAAAAGGCAATGGAACACCAGGAAACCCATATCAAATCGAAAATGTTGCTCATCTGCAATATTTAGCCGAACAAGTGAATAAGGGGAATACTTATGCAGACACTTTTTTTATATTAACCAATCATTTGGACTTAAGTTCCGTTTGCGGAATCAATGGAAGCGATACCGTTAGTTGGACTCCTATCGGTAACGAAAAAAATCCTTTCAAAGGAGTGTTTAAAGGGGGAAATCATACGATAAAAAATTTATTTATTTATAATAATTACGATTCAACCAAAAACTCGTCCTTTAGTATTAAATTAACTTCCTGTTTTAGTGATACTATTTATCATACAGGGCCCTATATTGTAACTGTTAAAATAATTTCCGATTTTTCCTTTCCCATACAAGCGCCTATGCTAAAATACATTGCATTTAATAGTAAAGGAAATTTTAGTGATTCAATAATCATGAGCAGCATTTCAGGGGATTCAATATGGATGGCAAGCATTCCTTCCTCTGATTTCGAAACAAAACTGGTTTATCATATTGTAGCTTCCGGTATTGATGAAAATTCAATAAGCCTGCAAGATGAGTTTTATATTCGTAATGTAAATGTGGACGATAGTAATTCGGTCGCTATGTTATCTTTCAACAGGTCGGATAATTATACTATGTTTAATAGTTTAATTCCTGTCGATGTTACCATAAAAAACAAAGGACTCAATAATCTTAAATCGGCAAATATAGGATGGTCGGTTAACGGGATAAATC
>MWCE01000153.1 GCA_002069895.1 Bacteroidetes bacterium ADurb.Bin234
TGTCGTGGAAAATGAGAATTGATTATTTCTTCTTTACACTTCTTACTCCAACACTTTTTGTTGAATCATTTCCTGCAGGGAAGGATAAAACTTAGAGAAGTTGTTTTTAATATCTCTGAGGCTGAACCACCAGAGGGCTTCGATATGTTCTTCTGTTTGAGGAATAAGGTTGTCGGTTTGTCGGGTTGTCATTTTAAACCACTGCGTTTCCTTGAGATAATAGGTATCCTTAGCAAAAAATATATGATAGGTATCCGCTATTTTATCTTGTAACGATAAATCATGAATATTCGTTTCCTCTTTAACTTCGCGTATGGCTGTTTGTTGTGGACTTTCACCCTCTTCGATATGACCCTTGGGAAAGTCATAATGATCAAAACGCGACATCACCAGTATCTTTCCGGCTTCATTATACACCACCCCTCCGGCTGCTCTTTTAAAAATAAAAAAAGATGTTAATGAATTCAATAGCTGTGATTCATTTTCGGGTAAAACATAAAACTTAATATCGTTCCGGTGGTGTAAAAAATCATTAATGCACGTATTTAAGTCGTTCTGTTCTTCATAAATAAATCGTCCGTTTGAACGTAAAATATTTAATTGATTTTTATCATAGTTTATGACAGATAGTTTAGCTTCGTTAAAAAAAAGATTGTACTTTTGCATACAAATAAATATAAAATATGGAGTTATCAAAAGAATGCGCCCATCGCTTGTTAGAGATAAAGGCGGTTAAATTAAGTCCCTCAAAACCTTTCACATGGGCTTCCGGTTTGCAATCACCCATTTATTGCGACAACCGTAAAACCCTTTCTTATCCGGAGATAAGAACGTTTATTAAAGAAGGTTTAGTACATTTGGTACGTACAAATTTCCCATCGGTAGAAGTCATTGCCGGTGTTGCCACGGGGGCTATTGCACAAGGGATTTTAGTTGCACAGGAAATGAACCTCCCTTTTGTATATGTTCGCAGTGAAGAGAAAAAACACGGTTTAACCAATATCGTGGAAGGCATCGTTGAGCCCAATCAAAAAGTAGTTGTTATTGAAGATTTGGTATCGACCGGACAAAGCAGTTTGAAAGCGGCTCATGCTTTACAAGACATTGGATGCAACGTATTGGGAATGATAGCCATTTTTACTTATGAACTACCCATAGCTCAACAACGCTTCGATGAAGCCAAACTCAGTTTGTTTACTTTAACAAACTATAACACCTTAGTTGAGGAAGCCATAACAAAAGGTTATATAGAGGCAAACGAACAAGAAACATTAATTGAATGGCGTAAAGACCCTACCGCATGGGCGAAAAAATTCGAATAAACCCAACTCATGAATCTATCAAGTAAAGAAGTATTAATCCAAGCAAAAGATGAAGCAGTATTCGGATTACTTTCCAACTGTAATAACTTTAAACAATATATCCCTGAAATTCAAAACTGGCAATCGACCGAAGACTCCTGCCATTTCACCATTCAAGGAGTGGGTGATATAGAAATGATAATTAGCGAGAAAACAGCTTTTTCTTCTGTCATTTTTAATTTAAAAAATCATCAAATCAAATCAATAATTATTTCTTTCGATATAAAGAATAATGAAAACAATTGTTTGCTTACCGGTCACTCAACAGTCGATATTCCTTTCTTTATTGCTCAAATGATAAAACCATCCGTTCAAAAATTTCTTGATTTACTCGTAGAACGCATTAAGTTATCCATTGAAAATAAACAATAGGATTTAACGAGATATGATAATATTCGAGAAATATAATTTAACCAACGGATTAACTGTTATTCTTCATCAAGACCTTACAAGCCCCTTGGCTGCATTAAGTCTCGTATATAAAGTAGGTTCCCGGAATGAAAATCCGGAGCGTACGGGACTGGCTCATTTATTAGAACACCTGATGTTTGAAGGGACTAAAAAAGTAAAAAACTTTAATGATGTTCTGCAAGCAGTAGGTGGCGAAAACAATGCCTATACCAATACCGATATCACCAATTATTACCTAAGTGTTCCCGCTCAACATCTCGAAACCGCACTTTTACTGGAAGCCGACCGCATGGAAAATTTAGCTATCAACAATAAAAAATTTACGATACAGCGGGATGTGGTTATTGAGGAATTCAAACAACGATATTTAACCCATCCATTTAATGATATTTCACTACTGTTAAAACCCTTATGCTATAAAATACACCCTTATCAATGGAATACGATAGGGAAAGACATGAAGCATGTAGCCAAAACATCCATGGAAGAAGCTGTTTCGTTCTATAACAATTATTATTGTCCCGACAATGCCGTTTTGTCTATTTCAGGTAGTATCAATATAAAAGAAACCAAAGCTTTGATTGAAAAATATTTCGGAAACATACCCAAGGGCTTATATCAAAAAACGGCTCTACTGAAAGAACCTGCTCAAAGAAAAAGCCGTTTTCTTGAAGTGGAAAGAGATGCTCCTTGCGACATGTTAATTATCGCCTTCCACTGCTGCAAGCGCAAAGACAAGGAGTTTTATCCTACCAATTTGATTTCTCATTTGTTGAGCAACGGCGATTCGGCACTCTTAACAGAAAATCTAACACAAAAGAAAAAGATTTTCACCCACATTGAAAGCATGCTAAGCGAAACTTTCGATGAAGGATTGTTTATTATTAACGGCACCCCTGCCGATGGGGTTTCACTTCAACAAGCCGAAAAAGCGCTATGGACGGAATTAGAAAAAATTATAAGCAATCCTATCAAAAGCAAGCAATTGCAAAAAGTTAAAAATAAAACACAAACCCTTTTATACTATTCCGAATTGAATATAGAAACAAAAGCGAGAATGCTGAGTGTGTTCGAAGCCATGGAAACGGCCGAACGCGTACAGCAAGAAGAAGATAACTATCAAAACGTTAGCATTAACAACATCCAAACCGTTGGTAAGAAAATATTACGAAGAGAAAACAGCTCCACTATTTATTACAAAGCTAAAGCTATTAACTAATACTAACCTAACAACCCGCCTTTTTGATAAATTTCATTTTGTACATCAAAAAAGGGATGTATGAAAGAAGCGGTGTTTTTCGTCAGATTTTTAATCTCTCCTGTCATAAGATCAATTGAAACAATATCTTTATTACTTAATTTTAAAGGAGCAATCTCTTCGGGCGAATAAATTAAAATAGGCATGGCCGCATTGATGGCATTGCGTTCGTAAATGGCACCATAGGATTGAGCTAATATACAAGAAATTCCCAGGGCAATAAAACAATCCACCGCTTGTTGACGGGAGCTGCCTGCTCCGAAGTTTTTACCTGTTATTACGATATCCCCTTTTTGCGCTTCTTTGGCAAAATTTTCATATCCTTTTAAATTGTCGAAAGCATACTGACCCATTTCTTCCAGTTTAGTGATGGTAAGATAACGGTTATGAAAGATCATATCTGTATCGATATCATCTTGATCAATAATCCAAATGCGTCCTTGCACTTTGGTTGGTTTATCGGTCAATATTTTCCGATCGTGGGAAGTAGATTCAAGCGAAGGTTTTGCACAGCTTAATTTAGGTGGAATATTTATTTTGATATGAGGAGCGGTAATATAACCGGCAACTGCCGAAGCCGCAACAACAGCAGGAGAAGCAAGATAAACCAATCCTTTGCCCTGTTTGCCGGCAAAATTACGGTTGCCGGTTGAAACTGTAACTTCTTCCGGTCCGTTTTGTCCTATTTGTCCGGCAGCGCATCCGGCACATCCTGCATTCGACACCAATGCGCCCGCATCTTTAAAAACACTTATTAAGCCTTCATCCAAAGCCTGTTTCCAAATGGTATCTGTTGAAGGAACAATTTTTAAAACTACCTGATCGGCAACTTTTTTACCTTTTAATATTTCGGCGGCAATCCGTAAGTCTTCCATACGTCCGTTGGTACAACTTCCGATAAAAGCCGAATCGATAGTTGTCAGATTTATATCTTTAACGGCTATGGTATGATGCGGATGACCGGGAAGTGATAAAAGTGTTTCAAAATGAGTAACATCAATAGTTTGCTCATCGGCATAAACAGCATCGGCATCGGCATAAACGGGCGAAAACATTTTTCCCGTTTTTTTCTTTAATTCTTCCAAAACACCTTTCGAAGGAGGAAACATTAATATAATAGCACCCATTTCGGTAGCCATGGATGCAATAGTGATGCGTTGATCAAGGGTTAAGGCATCAATACAATCACCGTATAATTCAACCGATTTTGCCAATAAAGCATTGGCTCCGTAAATAGTCAACAAATTAATCACAAAATCTTTAGCCGAAACATGAGGAGCCAATTTCCCCGTAAAGTTCAATTTCACACTTTCAGGAACTTTAAACCAAACTTTACCGTTTGCCCAAGCGGCGGCAATATCCCTGTCGCCCATCCCTTGCCCGAAAGAGCCTATAGCTCCCATGATGTTGGCATGGGAATCAGTCGAAAGGAAAGTACTTCCCGGATAAGCCAATCCTGTATCAATGGCTTGGTGTGTTCCTATTCCGCAATGGATATCTAAGACTTTAATACCGTTTTCTCGCGCAAATCTACGACACATATGTTGATTGGCAGCATATTTTTGATCGGATCCCCCAGGATTGCAATCGAAAGTGAAAAGAGTACGATCAGGTTCATTTACGGTCAGATTATTGTTTAATAAATGTTCAATCACATTAGCTCCTCCAAAATCCCTGGCTACTCGACAATCTATAAACACATTTACAATATCTCCGGGTTTAACACTTTCCTTGTCCGCATGTTTTGCTAATATTTTTTCTATGATATTCATGATATATTATTCTTTTTTCTTAGTATCAATAATAATGGTAACCGGTCCATCGTTGATCAAACTCACTTGCATATCAGCTCCAAACACACCGGTAAAAACTTCATTTTGCATTTTTGTTTCTAATTCTTTAATAAATTGATTATAGATAGGTATCGCTATGTCGGGTTGTGCGGCTTTGATATAGGAAGGACGATTTCCTTTTTTAGTGGATGCATGCAAGGTAAACTGACTTACCACCAAACATTGTCCTCCTACTTCATTAATAGAACGATTCATCACTCCTTTATCATCATTAAAAACACGTAACTTCACAATTTTATCCGTCAACCATTCAATATCTTTGAAATCATCGCCGGATTCAATACCTATAAATATCAACAGTCCTCTTTGTATCTTTGCATGACATTGATTATTTATAGCTACGTTAGCTTTTTTAACCCTTTGAATTACAGCTCTCATATTATTAAACCAAACAAATGCAAAGTTATAATAAAAAACAAAAAACGAGATTACAGAAAAGCAATCTCGTTTTATCATTTTCAGAAAAGTATTATTAACTTACTTTTTTAGCGCCTTTTAATCGAGAACCTTTTTCTGATGCAGGAGCAGGTGCTGGTTCAGTTGCTTTTTTAACAGCAGGTTTTGAAGTTTTTTTCGTTGCTGCATCTGCTTCAGCTGCTAAAGCTGCTGCTTCTGCTTGAGCAATAGAATCTTGAATTCTTTGTTGTTCTGCTTCAGCTGCTGCTGCTTCAACTGCTGCGAGAGAATCAGCTTGAGCTTGAGCAATAGAATCTTGGATTCTTTGTTCTTCTGCTGCTTTTTCTTCTGCACTAGG
>MWCE01000154.1 GCA_002069895.1 Bacteroidetes bacterium ADurb.Bin234
TGAAAAGCTTTACCGAAAGCTTCGATGGTTAAATCTTCGGCATCATAGGGATTATTCACCATTTTCAACATCATAAGATAAAGCGATTCCCTGTAATTTTCCATTAACTCAGCATAAGCTTGTTGATTGTTATTCTCAAGAGCCTCACGAATTAAAGCGATGTCTCTTTGAGATTTTTTCGTAGGTTCTTGTGTTATTTCCATTTTTTAGGGGTATAAAAAAGTGTATTTATTTGTAATAAAGGCATAAAAAGCATGAAAAACACATCCATAAAAGGGATGAAAGCTTTCAATGATTTTTCTTCTAATTTGGTAGTGATTTTTCCGAATACTATCCACTGCGACAATAACCTGATGCCAAACATGGCAGCAATCAAATAAAAATATTCGGTATGTTGTCTTAACAGTACCAAAGCGGCTATTAAACTAGCATAAAACATAAAACCCGAAGCAGCATAGAGGAACATAGAAAATCTGTTTTGAAACTTGTAATATTTACCGGTGTGTTTCGATTGTTGTTTGTAAATCAACCAATCGGGAAAGGAATGCTGGCGTTGTTGGGAAACAATATGTGCATCGGGAGAAAATTCAACCGCAGTATTTCTTTTGGTAGCTATTTGATTCACAAACAAATCATCGTCGCTAACGTAAGTATTATAAGAAAGTACATAATTATAATTCGACAAAAACAAGGATTTGGGGAAAGACAAATTACGGCTTACACCCCGAAAGGGGTAGCCAATCAAAGCATGTGAAAAATACTGAATGGCTGTATGCAAGCCATCGTAACGAATCAGTTTGTTCAATAATCCTTTTTTAGGTTCAAATGCTCCGTATCCGAGCACAATATAGGTTTCGGGAGCATAATGTTTCACCATTTCACGTATCCAAAAAGGACTTTTGGGCACGCTATCTACATCGGTAATCAAAACAATTTCATGCTTCGCCGATTTGATGCCTACGGCCAACGCCATTTTCTTTTCCATTACCCTTACCTGATTGGTTGATATAGTAACCGGACGTAAATGAGGGTATTTAATTTGATATTCCTTCAACAGGCTGTCGGTACCGTCATCTGAATTATCGTTTACAACAATAACTTCATAATTAGGATAATCTTGTTCCAATAAAGATTTCAAAAATCGTTTTAACAAATGCACTTCATTTTTCGTACAGAGAATAACAGACACCCCATCGCTGATATAAGGTTTGGGTTTGCAATGATAAAAAGCAAAACGTGCAAAAACAAACCAATAAAAAACAAGTTGTATCAAAAGAAAAAAACATAAAATTAAAACAATAATAAGATCGAACATTGACACAATTTATTTTAAATCAACATAATATACATATACAGGTTTTAAAATAATTTTGTTTATAAGTAATGAGCAAAAATAAAGTTAGTTCGCCAATAAAGCATTATTTTTGTTAAAATTTACTAACAAGATGCAGTTTATAATTTCAGCAGTCGATCAAAACAGTAAAGCTCGTGCAGGAGAAATAGTTACCGATTCCGGACTTATACAAACTCCTGTTTTCATGCCTGTTGGTACTTTAGGTGCTGTGAAAGGAGTACATATCAAAGATTTGGAAGATCACATCCATGCACAAATCATTTTAGGCAATACCTATCATTTATATTTACGTCCGGGCATGGAGGTAATGAGTCAGGCAGGCGGATTACAGCGTTTCAACGGCTGGAAAAAACCCATACTTACCGACAGTGGCGGCTTTCAAGTCTTTTCTTTAAACCATCGCCGAAAAATAAAAGAAGAAGGTGTTACTTTCTCTTCACATATTGATGGGTCTATTCATACATTTACACCGGAAAAGATCATTGAAATACAACGGATTATCGGTGCCGACATCATCATGGCCTTCGATGAATGTCCACCCTATCCCGTAAACGAAGACTATGCCGAAAAATCCATGCATTTAACCCACCGTTGGTTAGATCGTTGCTATGACGCATGGAAAAACAGCAAAAGCCTTTTCGGAAACCATCAATCTTTATTTCCCATAGTGCAGGGAAGCGTTTATAAACACCTGCGAAAACAATCGGCCGAATTTGTAGCATCGAAAGATTGCGACGGTTATGCCATAGGCGGGGTTTCCGTTGGCGAACCGACGGCCGACATGTATAACATAACTTCTTTATGTTGTAGCATTTTACCTCATAACAAACCGAGATATTTAATGGGTGTAGGAACACCGGCTAACATTCTTGAATGTATAGGAATGGGTGTTGATATGTTCGACTGTGTGATGCCGACACGCAACGGTCGCAATGCTTCCCTTTTCACATGGAAGGGTATGATGAACATGAAAAACGAAAAATGGAAATACGATTTTAGCCCATTAGATGAAAACAGCGATTTGTTTGCCGACACCGCCTATTCAAAAGCATTTATACGTCATCTGTTCGTAAACGGTGAAATGTTGGGAAGCATGATTGGCAGCTTACATAACCTCCATTTTTATGTATCCTTGGTAAAAGAAGCCCGAAACCATATTCTATCCGGTGATTATTTTCAATGGAAAGATAAGATAATACCCGTTCTTTCCCAAAAGATTTAAATATTTTCACTATTGTCCGATGAAGATAACAATATATCTGTTGAATTTTATCTAACATTAATACATTTTATATAAACCATAATTATTCTATTAACATCCATATCATCTTAACAACTAAGGTCTAAAATAATTGAATTTGCTTTAATTTTGATGCAACATTTTACTTTATAATTCTATCATTAAAATAAAAATTCATAATCCTATAAAATTATATATTATGAAAACACATATAAACATCAAAATACTTTTAATCACAACCGGACTTCTTTTTACCGGCTACTTTCTTCAAGCCCAACCGGGCTCTGCTTGTCCGAATTTTGATTTCAGTCAAGGTACATTTAATGGATGGGTATGTAAAACATCCACTTCACAATACAGACCCAGTACAGCATATAAGGATTTAATATGGACAGGAAGTGCACCTGTAGAGGGTCGCCACACCATTATGAACGATATTTTCGGATATGATCCTAACACTTGTAACGGGTCGCCTAACCAACAATTAGCCTTAATTCCCAATAATTTCGACCATAGTGCAAGGGTAGGAAACAGTAACGTTAATTACGAAGCAGATTGTATTGTTTATCAAATGAGCGTTGACACCAACAATTCTTTATTGCTTTTGCATTTCAGCGTTGTTTTTAATGATCCCTACCATCCCGACACAGCTCAACCTTGTTTTGAATTACGTCTCCAAGATGCTAACGGTAATCTTTTAAATGTCGGATGCAATCGCTATTTTGTGATTTGCGATGACGACATCCCCGGATTTATAGATTGCGGTTCTTCTTCTAATTTAATACGTTGGAGAGACTGGACCACTGTTGGTGTAAGTTTATACGATTTGATAGGTCAAACCATTTATATTGTTATTGCTACTGCCGATTGTGGATATGGTGCTCATTTCGGTTATGGATATGCTGTCGGAGAATGCCGTCCGATGGAAGTCAAAATAAAATATTGCGATGGAAGCAATGTTGCCCGCTTAGAAGCTCCGGATGGTTTTGTGTCTTATATCTGGAAAAAATCTAACGGCGATAAGATTGGATACAGTCAAAAATTATCCATTCCAAATCCTCCCGACGGTGAAACATATACCGTTGAAATGACATCCGCTATCGGCTGTACTTCTAACCTGTCGTGCGTGATCGAAAAAACCATGATCGCTCCCGACTTCACCTGCGATTCACTTACTAATATCTGCTACCCTACCACCGTGCATCTGACTCAATTTGCCTACGCCTCAGGCTCTAATATCGCTTATTGGGATTGGAATATAACTAAATGTAGCGAAAATCAAGGCACCGAATTTATTTCAAGCGACTCCACTTTGAGTTATACCTTCCAAGATACTGGTCATTATAAAATATTATTAACCGTTTATACCGAAAACGGATGTGCCGATACCGCTTCCGTTATCGTTTACTCCTACCCAGCTCCTGTTGTTTTAATTGATGCTCCCGATCTTATTTGTAAATATACCGAAACCGAAATCTTCGCCAAAGGAGCCGACGTTTATGAATGGCAAGACGTGAAAAGAAGAGTTACAGACACATCGGCCATTATCGACCGCGGTGGTTTCTATATCCTCAAAGGGACCGATGCCCGCGGATGCATCGACTACGACACCGTAGAAGTCAATGACCTGGAATTTCAAATCCAATATACCACCAAAGACAATCCTTGCTTTGGTTATGATTCCGGATCTATAAAAATCAGTAAAACAATTATCGGAGAATATGCAATGCCTGTATTCCACTACTGGAAAGACCTGGGCGATACCAATGGTGCACCTACCGATAACAGAAACCAATTAGCAACAGGTTCATATATTGTATATTCTATTGACGACCAAAATTGTTTCCGATACGATACCATCGAAATCAAAGAACCCGAAGACGTAAAAATTGTTCTTGATACTTTAGTCGGTGAACGTTGCCGCATTCCCGGATTTATCGAAATTCATGCCGAAGGGGGAACTCCTCCCTACGCTTATGAATGGAATTCAAACCTTTTCCATTCCGATAAATATCCTACCCTGCCTGTTACCGACTCGAATATTTACGAATTAAGCCCCGGTGATTATTCCGTAACCGTTGTAGATAAAAATGCCTGCCCGCAGAAAACCAAAAATTATAATGTCCCTATTGTTGAAAACCCCATCATTTCGGTAACCAATCTGATACATGAAACCTGCAGCGATGAAAACGGAATAATAAAAGTGTTTACAGCCAATCCATTGTTCCCATTGCAATATACTTGGTATTATAACAATAAAGTCATCGACACGGCTACTGCCACCGAAGAAAAAACAAACTTAAAAGCCGGTGATTATAAAATCATCGTATTGGCAGGAAATAATCCCAATTGTATGGATACCGTCGAAACGAAAATCTACGACCATCCTATTCCCCAAATTTTCCTCGACACCATTTCTCCCGAATATTGCCACCGCTCCGACGGATTTATCAAAATATCGGTTAAAGCACACAACGATACTGTTGTAAATGATATCGATTACAACGATTCTCTCACTTATACTTGGACTCCCTCCGTTGGAAATGGCACTTACATCGACAGTTTACCCACCGGAACCTATAAAGTTGTCGTTAACGATAAAGTGTGCAAAAATTCAGCCCAATATACCGTTGAATTTGTCGAAGGACCCGTTGCCGATTTTGTCGCCAATAGTTATAATGTAGCCACCAACCTAATGTTTACTTTAAGCGATAATACCAAGGGAAATCCCATCATCTGGCTGTGGGATTTAGGCAACAAAACAAATGAAAGCGGAAATGTGATTCGTGCCAGCTATTCCGAAGTGGGGGATTATTATGTAACAATGTATGTGGAAGATGCTAACAGATGTTTTGACAGCATTACCAAGAAAATCCATGTATATAAAGAAATAAAAATATTTATTCCCAACGCATTTACTCCCAATAACGATGGAAACAACGACGAATTCAAACCTAAGATTCTCGAATATCTCGAAGAAGGCTATTTGCTCGAAATCTTCGACCGTTGGGGACAAAAAGTATTCTACACCAACGATCCCGACAAAGGATGG
>MWCE01000155.1 GCA_002069895.1 Bacteroidetes bacterium ADurb.Bin234
TATCTCTATGAGGAACTTATGTTAGAAAAATTGCTTTATGGAGAGCCTGTCACAGTTCCTGAATTACGAGCATTACTTCGTCAAAAAATCCTTAACTTTGAATTTATAAAACTTAATGGTGAAGTAAGACCTGCAAAGGGCACTACTATGATGAAGTATATTCCTCGAAAACAACACCCAAAGGGAATTCGCCCTTCATCTCTAAAAGTTGCAACATTTTATGATCTTGAAAAAATGGATTGGCGTTCTGTATCACAAAGAAGCAAAGAAATAGTTTTAAAGAAAGATGAAGATACAGGAAAACCAGTAGTTATGGTTAAAGATAAGCCTGAAGGTGGTGATATTGCCATTCGAGATAAACAACCAGAAAAAACTCCTAAAGTTATAAAAGAACCTGAAGTTACACTTGATGATATACCCATTGATACTGATATTGAAAAACCAACAGCTCAAGTTAAATCTGTTAAGCCTATTAAAAGTACTGAAGGCAGTCAAATGTTTTATTTTGTTAATCCTAAAACAGGGGCTTCACGGGCGGTTGAGACAACACCCCAAGATGCAGTTAAACAACTTTCAAAAATGGGCAAAGATTGGGAACTTACTGATGAAAAGGATTATAAAGATTCTGAAGAAGCTATTACATCTGCCACTGAAAAAGAGCCCGACTATATCAAAATTGGTGATAAAAGAAATTACTTAAATCGTAAAGGAGAAAACGTTGAAATAGAAGTGGTTGGAGAAGATCCTTATGGTGGATTTTATGCAAAAACTCCTAGCGGTGCAATGTTTAAGATACCCGGTAATAAAATGCAAAATATTGGAACAAAGATTAAAACTAAAGAAACAGAAGAGGCGAAAACTAAAGAAGACACTGAGAGTATAATAAATAAACTCTCAAAGGATATAGATTTAGATAATATTGAAGCAGAAGAATTTTAATCGTCAAGACTCCCAGGATCTTTAATCTCCAAAAGTATATGAAGAATATAAAATTTGATTTAGATGATATTACGCTTATTCCTGTAGAAAAAAGTGATATATCAAGTAGAAAAGAATGTGATATTTTTAATGATCAACGTAAATTGCCGTTAATGGCTGCACCAATGGACACAGTTGTTTCAAAAGAAAATTGCGCAAAATATATTATAAATAATATTATCCCGTGTATTCCACGTGGCATAAATCAGATAAATGGGTGGTCTCCTCATTTTTTTAAATCGTATGGATTACATGAAATTGAACAACAACTTGAAGACTATAGAATAGATTTAACCGTTGCCTATAATGCGTTTTATACGTATCCAATGGTGCTTATAGATATTGCTAATGGCCACATGTCTAAACTTATAGTTCTTATAGAAGAAATAAAACGACTTTGGCCTCATTTAAAACTAATGGTTGGCAACATTGCAAATCCAGAGACATTTGTCAATTTGGGTATGGCTGGTGCTGATTATATACGTTGTTCGATAGGTTCAGGTGCAGGCTGTACAACTGCTTCAAATGTTTCCATAAATTACCCTTTGGGCTCTCTTATCTCTGAATGTTATATATTACGTAAACAGTATGGACTTAAAACAAAAATTGTTGCTGACGGAGGCATGCGCAATTATTCAGATGTCATAAAGGCGTTAGGTCTTGGCGCAGATTACGTAATGATTGGCTCGATATTTAATAAGGCTATTGAATCCGCAGGTCATAACTATCTTTGGAAAATACGGATAAATAATAAAATGGCTGAAACACTTTGGCGCTATGGTTTTCCAATAAAAAAGAAGTATCGCGGTATGAGTACTAAAGCAGTTCAAAGAAGTTGGGGAAAAACCGATCTTGTTACAGCTGAAGGAATAACAAAATATCAAAAAGTGGAATATACATTAGAACAATGGACAGAAAATTTTAAAGATTATTTGAGATCAGCAATGAGTTATTGCAATGCAAAAACATTAAACGATTTCATAGGAAAGGCAGAATATATTTTTATTACACCTGCTGCTCGTAAACGTTTTGAAAAATAAAAATAGATATGGCTATCTTAATTTATAGTAATGGAATATTAGAAGAATATAAATCAAAAAATTTAGTATTCTCAGAACGAGATTTTTTTGAGATATTTAAAAATGTTGAAAAATTTCGTTCATATCGCTTGATGTTTCCTATTAATTCGTGGTGTTTATGTGGAGATGTAGATAACGACGAAAGTTATAATTTTATAGCCTCAAAGATTACAGGAGAAAAAATATGTACTCGTGCGCTATTTATTCATGATTCAGAGATTAATCCTGAGTGGAAAATTTCTGACGATGTTCTTTTTAATGATTATAAGAAATTTTATGAAGATATGAAAACTCTTCTTTTTGATATAGCAACTGAAATAAACGAAAGTGTGCCAGGATATGCACCGACATTAGAACCCATAGGGACTACTCCCGATAAAAAGATTTTATTTTCTTTTGATATTAAACAACAACCTAAAGAGTTTTATTCTCCTGAAATATTTGATAAATTTGCAGAACGAACGTATCAATATCTTGCAAAAAATAAACAAGTAAAAGAACCGTTTACTATATTTTCAGATGATAAAGCTATTATAGCTATAGAAACACCAAAAGTCAATGATTTTTTAACAGCAATACTTGAAAAATTTCAGACAAGAGAAGAATATGAAATTTGCACTAATATTGCTAGTATGCGTGATGAATGGGATAAAATAATTAAAATGAAAAAGACTTCTTTGGATAAAAATGGAAAAAAATAACATAGGAAATATATTATTACATCAATTTGTCTATGAACATCCGGGAATTATTCTTAAAGAATTGATTCCCTGTTTTGATAGTTCAGATTTAAACAAAGAACTGATTTTAACTAAAAGCGGAAATAATGTTTATTGGGCATCTTTAGATTTAAGCCTGAATGTATTGGTTAATAATATATTTGAAAACACGAATATATATTATGAATATGGAAGAATTGGCATAGGAAGGTCTCCGTTATTTAATTATAGGGTAGATATTGCTATACCGAAGAATGAAAGAGTTACTGCAGTACACATAGGAGATGGATCGTATGGTTTTTCTCTTGGAAACGGAACAACAGGTGGATTTCTTCCTGAGATTATTGGGATTGGGAGTAATGAGACAGATGCTGGACTTTATTTCTTGGGAATAGCTGGAAATAATATAGCATCAGATACCCCATTAATAATTTTAGACGGAAGAAACGCTTATGGAAAAAAATTAGATAATAGACCTGTACTTGGAATTACATCAGGAGATTACAATAATTTTAATGTATTGGTCAATTATTCAGGAAATGTTAAAATAAATGGTGAATTAGACACCAAAGACGTAATATTAAACGGAGTATCGTTATCAGAAAAAATAAATGAATTACAGGAACAAATAGAAGTCCTAAAAACTAAAATAACATGAGCATAAAAATACGACAAAACAAACATGATAACAACAATCATACTTCTATTAATTGCAAGCATTGGCATTTTTATTATATCAAGACAGATACGTAAGTTTTCTGCTGAAAGACCTCTTCCTGAATGTAATTTTAAGATAAAAGACTTACATTTCGAAGTTGACGATCCTATTCAAATTGCTCGATTTGTAGTAATTACAAGAAACAGAGATAGATATTTTAGAGATTTTCCTATAGCTTTTAAATTTTATTCAGATGAAAAATTTCGTTCAAAGATAAGAATTACTTATAAAGTGGAAGGAGATGATGAAATAGAAACAATATTTGATAAAGTTGTTGAATTCGAGGATACAGTAAAAACACACAATTATTATATTAACGATGTTATAGTTGGTTCATTTGAAATAGAAATATTTACAAATACCCAGTATGGAAGGCCAAAAATAATGTTTGAAATTTTACAAAATAAGTTATGTCATATAACTAAAAATCATAAGCTTGAAATAGTTTTTCCTGGATATACAGATAAAGTGAACTAATGCTACGCTAAAGACATAGCATCTTTCTTAAATTTTTTATTTGTAAAGATAACTTTGTGGATTTTAGAAATATGAATCTTTTAAGCAAACGATTTAATCAAACAAGAGAATTACGTTATAAAGATATGTGCGTTTGCCATAATTACTTTTATATCCCTAAAAATATGGGTCCTCTTGTTCATGTGTATACAAAAAATACGTATCGCCCATTTGATATGACAACATCATTAGTATTTGATGGCCAGAATTTAAAATTGGGCTATGGGAATGAAATTATTTTTTAAAAAAGTGTCATAAAATTTTTATTTGTCAAAAATTTTGATTATATTTGCAATACAAATGAAAATTGTATGAGAAAAATTGCTATTCGTAAAATTTGTTATAATCATCAACAGGAAATTGATCACCTTATTTCGAAACTTCTTTTTAATTATGATAAACGCTTAAGTAGCAAAAATTTTAAAGGTTATGTCACAGATACATATCGTGGCAGAGCATATATCAGAGAAGCCCAATTCACTGTTCCTCTGTGGGCATATAAGCAAGGAAGTGATTATTTCACATATTATACAGCTCATGAAATGTCTCATATAATCTCGTGGCGTAAAAATCATGAAAATGGCGCTCATGATAGAGCCTTTTATGAAGTATTTAAAAAACTTTGTCCTTGTAATTGTCAAAAATATGAACTTTCATATAAAAAACGAGCAGGAATATCGTACGGAGTTCCTGAAAAATAATTTCATAAAAATTTTTATTTATCAAGAATTTTGATTATATTTAGACTATAAAAAATCTAATCAATATGGATATTCAACGTCTTGAGACACAATACTTAAAGGCAAAAATTGCCTATTATGATGGCGAGCCTATTATGTCTGATGTTGTATTTGATGCATTAGAACAGGAACTTGTTAATTTGGGTTCTAAGGTTATTGAGCAAGTGGGTTCAAAGCGCAAGGATTTTGATTTTCCTCATCCTACGCCAATGAAATCTTTGGCTAAATTTCAGACATCTACAGATAAAGACGTAACTGATTATCAGGAAATGCAATTTATGGATTGGCTCCATAAAAGAATGAATTTTCTTAAAAAAGAATATGATGCTGAAATTGATCATATTTATTATGCGCCCAAATTTGATGGTAGTGCAATCAATATCATCTATCGTGATGGCAAACTTGAATCCGTTCTTACACGTGGAGACGGAGAAACCGGAAAGGACGTAACAGATCGTTTTCGCACTCATCTCCCTGAATTACTGGATGATCCTTTTTATACTCAGATGCCTGATTCACTTATACAGATACGCTGCGAAGCAGTTATGAGAAAGTCAGTATTTGAAAAGAAATACGCTGAAAAATTTGCTAACGCCCGTAATCTTGTTGCAGGCATTATAGGTAAAGATGATATTGACGTTGAAATGGTTGCTGACATTACTCTTATTCCTATTCATTACATTGCTAATGGCCAGCATGTACGCATTCAGTTTGCGAACAACGCACTTGGCAATGCTCCTATATTTGGTAATCCGCAATCGGTTATGATACGTCCAATAGTTGAAGATTACCTTCATTCTGTAAAATTTATGGAAAAAGAAAGAGACAATTTTGAATATCCGTTAGATGGAATCGTTTTTGCTCTTCCAGTAACTGTTCGTGAAATTCTTGGGGAAAATGAACATGATCCTGAATGGTCAATCGCCATTAAATTTGTTCCCGAGGAAGTTGTTACACCGGTTATAGGCGTTCAATGGAATCTTGGCAAAACCGGTGAAATGATACCCGTTATTTGCGTTAAGCCTGTAACACTTGCGGGTACAACTGTAAAAAGAGCCTCAGGATATAATGCAGGTTATATAGTTAACAATAAAATAGGCGAAGGCGCTTTTGTAACTATAGCAAAAGCAGGTGATATTATTCCTGAAGTGCAAAAAATACATAACCCTGCGCTTCATGAAGAAATGCTTCCTGAAGTTTGCCCAGTATGTGGAGAACATCTTAAATTCGATGGCATACATCTCATGTGCATCAATGATAATTGTAAGGGAAAAACTGCAAAGAAACTTGCAGTTGCGTGTGGAATGCTTGATCTTAAAGGCATAGGTGGAAAAACTATCGAGCCTTTCGCAGAGGATTATAACAATATGTTTGAACTTTTTGTGGCTGTTCTCAATGGTACTTATCGTAAAGAATTCGATATCGAAAAATATGGAATAAAATATAATTCTCGTTCACATCAAATATTCCAGGATGCTTTTTTAAATGTTAAATCACTTACATTTGCTCAGGTTATTCTAATGATGGGTTATGATGGTGTAGGTAGAAAACTTGCAGATCAGGTTGCTAAAGATTATTGTGGAGTTGAACCTGATTATAAGGGACATGAAAAAGCACTTGTAGAGATGTTTAAAGACGAAAATGTAAAGAATTATATCCTTAACGCAGTAAGTGTTCTTGAATCACGCGGCATAACAATAGATAAACCAATAAACAAGAACAATATGAATACGATTTATGTTTGTATGACAGGATCACCTCGGGATTTTGGTTTTAAGACAAAAGAAGAATTTATTTCTCGTTTTCCTAATGTTGAACAGGTCTCAGTTACAGATGCAAGGTGTAATTATCTTATAACTGATAGTTTGAACTCAACCAGCAGCAAAATGAAGAATGCCCAGAAAAAAGGCGTAAAAATAGTAACTTACGGAGAATTTAAGGCATAAGTATGATAGACCAAACACAATTCAATTTCATTGAAATTAAAAAATACGCACGTACTATGAAATTTTTAGCCGATGGAACTGAAGTAAGTTCACGAACCTGGTACTATTTACTTGAGTTTAATGATAGAAACGAATGGGACTTTATGATGAAGGAATTTCAAAAAATAAGGCTCTCAGATTTAACTATTGACGAATATTTAAAACTTTGGCTTTATGCTACATCAGTTGATGCCGACATAATAAAGAACACTATATGATGCTTAACGTTGTCCAACAACTAAATACTAAGAATTATGAAAACACAAGATTTTGAACATGAGTTTATAGCTCCTAACAGAGTTAATTCGAAATGCAGAGTTTGTGTTATTGAAGATGATGGCGATAAGCTTATTCTTTTTGAGGATATGAATATAGGCATGTCGGTGACAAATGCCTCAGAACTTATTGCATCGCAAATAGTGAATAAGTTTAAGTATCATCCCGAAGATTGTCGTTTCTTTGAGACATACCCAGAGTATGATTACGATACTTTCGATGAAATTAAGTATACATGGGAATATGATGAAGGAAAACAGGCATGGGAAGCTAAATATCCTCAATGGAGTTCTGCTGAAGCTTTTCGTGAAATATTGTTGGGATAATGGCTATAATTTGTATTGATTTTGACGGGACATGTGTTACGCATGAATTTCCTGACGTAGGAAAAGATATAGGAGCTGTTCCAGTTCTTAAAAAATTGGTGAAAGCTGGACATCAACTTATTCTTTATACAATGCGTTCCGAAAAGAATACTCTTGATGATGCTATACATTGGTTCGCGAATAATGATATTCCTTTGTACGGAATTAATGAAAATCCTGAACAAAAATCATGGACGTTAAGCCCTAAACCTTTTGCACATTTATATATTGATGATAGCGCGTTAGGCGCTCCACTTAAATATGATTACCCGGGTTTTATTCTTAATAGGCCTTTTATAGATTGGGAAAAAGTTGAAAATGTGCTTTTAGAGCAAGGATTTATTGAATAGTCTTTTCATTTCTTTTCATTTTTATTTAAAAAGTTGGCAATTAATTTTTTTCTGTCAACTTTTTTTGTTATATTTGCAATATAACTTAATAGTAACTATTATGAAAAATCTAAAACCTTGCCCAAATTGCAACAGCAATGATTTAACTGATTGCTACGTTTTTATCAAATGCAATAATTGTCTGATGGAAGGGCCAAAGACTAATGGGGGCAAAAATAACGCACATGCAGATTATGTGGATCATGAGAATGCTATAAAATATTGGAATAACCTTCCCCGCAAAAATAATATATAAATAAAACCTTAATGCTTAACGCACTTATATCTGATCTCCAAAACCAATCTTGGATTCAACATTTGCTTCGTCAAAAGAACCTAAGCATTTACATTGTTGGCGGGTGTGTAAGAGATGCATTTATGGGTAAGCAACCAAAAGACATTGACATTGTTATTGAAGGGACAACTTTGAACAATGTTAAAGAACTGTTAAAGACGTTTGGAAAACTAAACATAGTCGGTGAATCTTTTTCAGTCATTAAATTTAGACCAAAGGGATATATTGGTGAAGATTATGATATTGCAGTTCCTCGTAAAGATAGGAAAATTGGTGCTGGGCATAAAGGAATTAAAACTGAAACTGAAGGAGTAAACATTAATGATGATCTTAAGCGCAGAGACTTTACAGTTAATTCCATGGCAGTTAACGTAGCAACTGGTAAACTTCTTGATCCCTTTGACGGCAAAAAAGATCTTTCTTCAAAAGTTCTTAGAGCAACAGATATAACAGCATTCAATGAAGACCCTTTGCGCATGATTCGTGCAATCCAATTTGCTTCTCGTTTTCGTTTCAACATAGACCTTAAGACGCTTTCTTTAATGAGAAAAAATGCTCCTTTAATTAAAGAAATTTCAGGAGAACGTATCAAAGAAGAATTTGATAAGCTTCTTTTAAAGGGAGGCTCTACTCGTATTGCCTTTGATTTAATAGAAAAAAGTGATCTTGATAAAGCTATGTTCGGGCAAAAATTTTCTAAAGACGGGTTTGAATATTTTGATAACCTTGATCTCGTATCTTTTTATTATGTTTTAGGAAATCTTGGACATGTAACAGCATCCACTTTTTATAAGAATAGACTTAAAGGTGAATACAATGTTTTTAAAGCTCTTTTAACACTTGAAAAACATTTTGATAAGTTTGATGAAAACAATCCCGGCCAACTTCGTTGGAATGTATTTCAAATGCTTAGAGTATCTCCTATGACAATAAATGCCAGAGTACTTCCTAAATCAGTCCATGATGTTATAAAAATAATGAAAGCTGGAAAAATTCCTATGAAAGATGGAGATATTCCTGTAAACGGCAATGACATTATGGAATTATTAAATGTAAAAAATGAAGAAGTCGGAAAAATTAAAAACCGTATTTATTATGATGCGTTATTGAATAAATATAATTGGAAGAGTAGAAACGAAACAATAAAATACTTGAAATCGCTATAAAAAATAAGCTATCATTATGAAAAAACTAGTTAAAGAATCATTATTTGAGAATATGTCACAAAATTTTATAGAATATTTTGAAGACATGTCTCAGGAAAAAAAAGATAAAGCCTTAATAAATGCAAGTAGACGTGGTCATACAGAAGTAGTTAAAGTTTTATTAGATGCAGGTGCTAATGTTCATGCATATAATGATTATGCCTTAAGATATGCAAGTCATAATGGCCATACAGAAGTGGTTAAAGTTTTATTAGATGTAGGTGCTGATGTTCATGCATATAATGATGAGGCTTTACGATATGCAAGTGTAAATGGTCACGTAAAAGTAGTTAAAGTTTTATTAGATGCAGGTGCTAATGTTCATGCTAAAGATGATTACGCTTTACGACACGCAAGTTTTAATGAACATACTAAAGTGGTTAAGTTACTTAAGCAATATATGAACAAATAAAATAAATAAAGTTATATGAAAAAGTTAGTTAAAGAATCTTTGTTCGAGGATATGTCGAGAAAAAAATCCTCGAGAAATTTTAAAAATATGTCCCAGAAAGAAAGGGACGAAGCTCTAATACAGGCAAGCAAAAACGGTAATATAAAAGAAGTTAAACTCTTATTGGATGCCGGAGCCGATGTTCATACATATAATGATTGGGCTTTACGGTGGGCAAGTGATAATGGTCATACAGAAATAGTTAAACTCTTATTGGATGCCGGAG
>MWCE01000156.1 GCA_002069895.1 Bacteroidetes bacterium ADurb.Bin234
TTTACTCTTATTATTATGCACGTTATCCCAGCATATCCTATAATACGATCTCTTCTCGAAGTTCGGGCAACGTAACGTCTAATTGGTATGGCATTAATATTAATCTATTTCACAATATCGATTCATTAATCGGCAATAAAATCAAATCAAACAACATTTCCGTTTCTTATCCTTATGGTATTTACATCAGTCAATATTATAACTACACCAGTTATAATGGAAGTGGTTCGGGAATTATTGCCAACAATGAAATTAATTTAAATGCAAGCGGTTCCGCTTACGGAATATATGTTTATTATCCCTATTCAAATGTAAACGTTATACATAATTCAATATTTATCAATGGAACTGCAAACGGATACGGATTGTATCTGTATAATCAAAATAATTCTTATCATCCTGTTATTAAGAATAATATTTCCGCCATGTTTGCCGGCACTTCTTCTTATCCTATTTATTATAGTGGCTCTTACTATAATACAAGCTATTATGATGTCGATTATAACAATTATTATTCAACAGGTTCTTATATAGCTTATGCAAATGGATCGATATCCACACTTAGCAATTTGCGTTTAACCACACTACAAGATAATAATTCTTTAAGTGAAGATCCGGGATTTATCAATTCCACCCTTAATTTACAAACAAGCGGCAACACCATGATTGTAACACCATTGATTAACTACGATATTAATGGAACAATCAGACAAACTGTTACTAATATGGGTTGTTATCATGATTTTAAAGCGATAGCATTAGATGCTAAACTCGAAAGCATTGTTTCTCCTACACAAAATATGACCATTGGTCTTACCACTCCAGTAGAAGTGAAAATCACTAATTTCGGAACTACCAATTTAGATTCCGTTAAAATTTATTGGTCGGTAAACGGAGCCACTCCAAACGTGTATAATTGGACTAACGGACCACTTACTTTCTTTAACACTACTCCTACAATTACAATAGGCACTTTTGTACCCAAATCGGGACAGAATACCTTGACAATTTACGTTACACAACCGAATGGAGCAGTCGATTCTAACACTATAAATGATACTTTATCGATAAGTGCATATTGTTGCGATTCCCTGTTAAGTGGCGTATACACTGTTGGTACAGGAAGTGATTTTAATGATGAAACGGAAGTAATGACTGCATTATACAAATGCGGTATTAAAGGACCGGTTGTTTTCAGATATACCAACGGTACATACGGTGGTTTAACTTTTTCGGCCGTTCCTGGAAGCAGTTCAAATAATACCATCACATTTACTTCGGTAAGCGGTAATGCCGACGATGTTAAATTTTTAGTTTCGTTAGGAGATGCTTTGTTGCTCAACAACACGGCTAACTTAATTTTCGATCGCATTACATTCGACGCATCAAACGATATTAATGGTTGCGGAGTGAAGTTTATGGGATTGGATTCAAATATTTTGTTTACGGGATGTTATATCAAAGCTAATCCGAATACTATTAACAGTCAGTCGGCAGCCGTATACTACGGAAATTCAAGCGGAAGTAATAAATATTTAAAGAATGTAAACTTTATAAATAACAAAATTGACGGAGGATATTATAATATCTATTTATATTATCCGGCATCAAGCACCACTTATATGGCTTCTACGGGAATGTCGGTAGTAATTGATAGTAATATCCTGACCAATTCCTATTATATGGGAATCTATTCTTATTATTACTCACGATATCCGAGCATTTCTTACAATAGCATCAGTTCCCGAACCGCTGGGTCGATTACCTCTTCTTGGTATGGAATGTATTTATATAACTATCAAAATATAGACTCAATTATTGGGAATAAAATCAGATCCTCAAACATAAATATCCAACAACCAAGGGGTATTTATATTGAAAGCTATTTTAATTCTACCTCTTACAATGGAACAGGAAGCAGTTTAATTGCCAATAATGAAATACATATGCATGGATCATATACTTCCGGTAATTATAATTATTTCTGTGGTATGTATATCAGTAATCCTAATGCTAATGTAAATGTATATCATAATTCCATATACTTATTTAATTCAACATCCACTACAATCTATGGATCTTGTATCTACCCATATAATTCAAGTACTTCCTATATTATTGATTTGAAAAACAATAATTTAGTTACTTCATTACCATCCGGTACATCATATTATTTATACCCATTATATTTTAGTAGTTCCACTTATGCAGGTTCAACTTATTGTACGCGAGATTATAATAACTACTATAATACCAACAGTACAACCATTGCATATGCCGGAGGAACCCGCACATTGAGTACTTTACAATCAAGTTATTCTCAAGATGCCAATTCGGTGAATGTGGCACCTTCATATATGAATATCAATAATAGTTTGGAATTAAAAGCAAGCGGAAATTCAAGTTTAAACTGTCCTCGTTTATCAACTATCTTAACCGATTTAAGAAGAAATTCGAGAGCAAGTACTACCTATATGGGATGTTATGAACCATTTATTTTAGATGCAGCCATTGATACGGCTAGTGGAACTCCAACCTATGTTTCCTCCTATCAAAGCATTTCCATATCAGCATCTCTTCTAAATGCAGGAATTAACCCCTTAACAAGTGCTTTGATTACATGGCAATTTAAAGATACTACACGCATTCCTATTCCTTGGTCCGGCTTACTAGCCAGTGGTTCAAGTGCCAATATTAGTTTAGGAAGCATATTCCCTACTCCAGGATTTAATAATAAGGTAAAGATATGGGTTAGCAATCCGAATTTAACCAACGATCCCAATCCAAGTAACGACACTATTACATTTAATATATTCGGTTGCGATACGGCATTAAGAGGCATCTACACCATTGGAGGACCTGGTGCGGATTTTGCCAATATTAGCGAAGCTTTATTACCTGCTACTTATTGTGGCATTGCCGGACCTGTTACTTTTGTATTAAATAGTGGTGTATATAATGAAGCCATTAATTTGAATAGAACCATTCAAGGATTAAGTGCAAGTAATACGATTACTTTTGTTTCGGCTGCCAATCATCCCGATAGTGTTCAAATTTATTTTAGTGGAACAACCGTATATTTATCTTCCATAAGCAATATTCGTTTTCACTATCTTACACTTGGAAACACCTCCAATATTGCCGGAAGAACAGTGTTGTTTGAAGGAAATTGTTCTGATATCGATTTCTACGGATGTAATATCTATTCAAGCATAACGGCAACTTCAGATGCAAGTTGTGGGGTATATTATTCTCAATCAAGTGGTGTAACAACCTGTTTGAATGATGTTCGTTTTATTAAAAATACACTTAGCGGCGGTTATGCCAATTTCTATTTCTATTATGGATGTGGCAACAGCAGCTATATGGCCAACTCATCCATTATTATTGACAGTAATGTGATGACAGAAGCTTATAGTTATGGCGTTTATACATATTATTATACCTATTTCCCCAGTATTTCTCATAACACCATTGTAACACGTGCAGTTGGAACCACCCAATATGGTTTGTATTTATATTATTATTGCACTATTAATGAAGTTATTGGAAATAGAATTAAAGTGCAAAGTACTGCAACAGCATATGGTATATATATGGGTATATTTAATAATCAAAATGTATACACCAATCCTACTAAAGTCTATAATAATGAAATCGTGATTCCTCAAGCTTCATCATGTTATGGGATTAGGAATCAAGTTTGTAAAATAGAATTCTATCATAACACCATTTATTTAAGTGGAAATGGAAATAACTACGGAATATACTTGGATCAGGTGAGTTCAGGATGGCCGTTTTATGCTAAAAACAACATCATTGCCTGTTTGACATCAAACATAAATAACGGTTATGTCATCTACAGTAACGATCCTTCTTATGTTTTAACTATCAACGATTGCTATTTAGATTATAATAATTATTATACAGCAGGAAATAACCTAGCTTATATATCAGGAAATATCTCAACACTCAACAATTTACGTACTTACACCGGACAAGATCAACATTCGACAGACAAAGCTCCCTATTTCTACGATTATCCTAATTCAACAAGAGTTTACGGTTATGATATGGTAGGACCACGTTTCAACAATATTTTAACAGATATTGAAAATAACGCAAGAGCAACTACAACAACAATGGGAGCCTATGAATTCTCTCCAAGTCTTAATTTGGATATTCAACCTTACGCATTGATTACTCCATCTAGTGTGTTAAACAAGGGTATCACAGAATGGGTAAGCATTTCGTTAAAGAATGTAGGGAAAGACACCATTACTACAGCTACCATTAATTGGAAGTTCAATAATGTGGCACAATCACCGGTTGTTTGGACAGGAATTTTGTTAAGTGGCGAATTAACACAGATTACTTTGGATACGGTTATTCCTATTGCCGGAATTAATACATTTGAATTTATCAGTTCTTTACCTAACAGTCAACCAGATTCATATGTAACAAACGACACGTTAACGGCTTCTTTATATGCCTGCGATTCAATGTTGAACGGCTCATATACAGTTGGATCGGGAGGTGATTTCAGCAATTCTGATGAGATTCAAACTTATTTAACCAATTGCGGAATCAATGGTCCTGTTACTTTTGTGTTTAATGCAGGTACTTACGCTCCATTAAGTTTAGGAAAGATAACAGGTTCGAGTGTCGTTAATACCATAACCTTTACCTCTGCAAGCGGTAATGCCAGCGACGTTATTATTGGCAATAGTACTCAAGCAGCAACAACAGCTTTAACTTTAGACGGAGTAAGCAATTTAACTTTCAAGAATATTACCATCGGATTAAATTCAACTTTCACCGGTATTGCTGTTGAAATGAAGAGAATGTGCGAAAACATACTTTTCTATGAATGTAATATTCAGACTTACCAAAATGGTACTTCTCAAAATTATTGCGGAGTTAAATATTACAGTTACAGCAATGCCACAACCTATTTAAA
>MWCE01000157.1 GCA_002069895.1 Bacteroidetes bacterium ADurb.Bin234
TTTTATATTTTTGTCAATACTTTTACCGAAAATTAATTGAAAAACTAAATTGTAAAATTGTAACTATTCAGGGGTAGTGAAAAAATGAACACATAAACATATACAGGTGTATAAATAAGAGTAAATACAGCCATCAAAGTAGAGCCCAAAATAAAATTATAAACTTTAAAGGGTTCTTCTTTGACATGTCCTGAAGAAAATATTGTGAATATACTACTATCCGGTATTCGATGAGCTATTGGAATCAAATGTAGGAAGAATTCCATTAAATATATTATTAATCGTTAAATATACATTAGTACCCTGCTTTCTCAGTGTTGAGATCAAGCTAGCGATTTTTGCATAATTTTCAGCACCCTCTTTTGAACGGAAACAACCAGCAACTTTTAATTTGCCTTTTAAGAAGCGTGCACCGCGTTCTGAACCGTTATTATCAAAGGGTACGTCAAAGTTCGTAAGGAATCTTAGGTGTTCTTCCTTATATTCTCCAAGCCGCTTTAAGAGGAGACGCTCATCATTATAATATGAGATATTTTTCTTGTTTTCTATTGCAGCTTTGTATTGGGTCTCTCCTGCTTTGAGGATTTCATCATAACGGTTTGAGAGGGCGTTTAGTTCATTTTCATCGATGTAGCTTTTCTCCAGGAACAAATATTGTTTTTTCAACTTGTTCGCTTCCCTAAAAAACTCTGCCATATCAATTGCCCACGGATGTTTCATAACCTCAATAACAGCCAAAAGATATCTAAGGATATGGGCATTACATTCAGCATGGGTAATAAGTTTATAACCGTAGAAGGATTTGAAATGGTCGTGTACAAGAATTCCGCTAAACAAATCTAAAATATCCATACCATCTACGTAAAAATCACCTCGTTTTTTATTTACTCCAAACAGTGTATACTGACTATTGGAATATATCTGCATCCAATTTAGATCTCCATTGACCCGACATCCAGTTTCGTCGGCCCCTAGAACTTTGCATTGAATCAACTGTTGCTTTATTATTTCAAGTGGCTGCTGTATTTTTTCAGCAAGACTTTTCTGAAAATTTACAATAGTACCTTCTGATATATTCAAAGCACCATTAGAGATACCTTTTAAGATGTCTGCTGTCTTATTTATCGGAACATTACCATAACTGTTAAGGATAGCGGCAAGTGTTTTAGCATTACTGCCATACTGCACAGGATTAACAAATTCTTCTGAAAATTTACCTTGATGAATCTTGCCACAACGCTCACATCGCCCGCTGAATACTCTTTCTTCTTTAACATCCATTACAACCTTAATATCCACAACCTGCTTTGGAATATAATCATCACTACAATTAACCGAACCCCCACATGAACATATAGGTTCTGGTTTCTTTTCAATTATTTCAGTGGGCTCCTGGAAAAATTGAGCGGTATGTCCGGGATGACCAAATTGCCCACCTAGTTTTTTACCACTTTTCTGACGAGTACTTGCAGCTTTTGCTTTTCTAAATCCATCTGTTGATGGTGGTTTGCTGGAATTGGAACTATCTTTTTTGAACATAGTCTTTAATTTATCTCTCTGATCACGTAGTGCCTCAATTTCATCTGTAAGCCTTTTTATTTTCTTATCTTTTTCGGACGCGGATTCTTCCAATTCATTAATTTTTTTATCCTGGCTCACTAGGCTTTGCTGCAACATTTTTATCAGATCATCTTTTTTCTTGTGTTCTCCTAAAAGGACATTAATTCTTTCCTGAAGCAGAGCTTCGGAAATTTCATGTTTTACCGTTAAATTTGATAATCTGATTCTTAAATCTTTATTCTGTTTTTGCAGCATGGCTATTGTCATTTTATACCCCCAAGTATCCGCCTTTTTCATAGCGAACAAAAAATTCGCTCTTTTCGTTTCGTTCACTTATACACCGATTAGGACATACTTCACAAATCGATAGCAGTTCATCCCAAGCCTGCATTGCAACACTTAGAACTACTATATTTTGTCTATGTGTGTTTTCATGGCAGTAATCTGCAATATATTCCTCATCTGCAGTTGTGACATCTGTAATCCCAGCCAGCTTGTCAAGGACGGCTTGCTTCATACGTTTCGCAAAATATGCACAAAATTCCGCTATCTGTAGGTCACTGCGTTTAGAACACCATTTCTTAAGTTTTGTACTTTTTCTTATGTGATCATAGAATGTACAGGCATACTCATAGCAAAACCAGTTTATTTTTATCTTTTCACTTTCAAATACGTAAAACCAGCTTGCTTTGATAGGTGGTTCAATTCTCATAGGACACCTCCCCTCGCAACAAACTGAAGTAATTATCACATGTCAATGCCGACCTGAAATCCTTTACTAAAGGGTAAAGATATATATCTTTTATTGGCAATATAGCGTGTTTGTGACCACCATTACGACCAAGCCCTGTTGTGCTTCCCACGCGTATCCAGTTTGCAGCCTTATAGCATGTGCCGACGAAGCGAGCGTTTTCAATAAAAGTTTCAAGACAGCAAACAGGATGCCCATATTTGATTTCCCAGTCATTCGAAATTTGCCGTGCTATGAGTGCTAATATATGACTCGCCAAGTGCGGTACCCTTATCCATTGCGGTATTAAAAATCTTGTGTTATTTGTCATATTAATAAGTCCACGCGCTCTTTGAGTTTTATCCCAGCCTATAAACTCATCCCGTTCTCTACATGACCACGCCGCTGAACCAAATAATAGGCAAGATAATAGCTTCCCATCCCGGCTATATACCATATACTTCATGTTTTCACCAACCGTCCTATCGAACCCCAAATAATGATATAAGTCTATGCATGATTTGAATATAGCCAATTTTTCTCTCGAATTTACATTCTCTATATATAAGGGACGAACCTCAGATAACGATTTAACGATTGGTGTCGTGTCATGTTCGATATGCCTTATTATACTGGGGCAACCAATTGGTCGCGGTGGTCGCATGGGAGCAGGAAGACTTATTTTCCCTTCCTTATCAAGTTTACGAAGCATATCCCTGCAGGAAATGTCTTTTAATTGCCCGGTGGGTGATTGCCACTGCCATATCTTACATATATGTTTTGATATCTTTGTTCGATTCCATTCCGGGTTTTCTTTGATAACACAACGTATTTCTTCTAACCTTTCTTCTGTTATTTCTGGTCTTATGAGGTTCATCACTCATCTTCCTTCCGTTAATTTATATCTATTATTGTTATTCGACATAGGAAGCGCCGAGTCCTTCTTTTTCTGAAAAATATTTTAAAAATATTTTAACAAATTCTTTAAATGGAAATTGCATGATATGACTAAAAATAAAATAGTTTAATAATTGTCTGATTATTGAAACTGTTAGACGGAGCAAGAAAACAAATAGGAACCTATGTTGGGTTCCTTCATTTTTTACATATAGTTATATCTGTTCTGCTTACCCCTGAATAGTTACACTTTAAGAATTATTTATTGAAATATCTGTACAGATAATTTACATTTCCATCACATAATGGTATATTATTATAAAGGAAATCCATTCTTTCCTTTATATTATAAAATAGTGTTGCTCAGTTAATATTATATAGTTTTAGAAAGGGTGTTATTATGTCTAATCAAATACAACAGATTGCTGTCAGAATAAAAGAACTTAGAGAAATATATGGCATTTCACTGGAGACCCTGGCAGAAGAATTAGGTATACCAAAAGGACGGTATGAAGCCTATGAAAGCG
>MWCE01000158.1 GCA_002069895.1 Bacteroidetes bacterium ADurb.Bin234
TTATGTGCAATTAGGATGCCAGACTTTTTAGTTTTTAAGGAAAAGTGATTGAAAAAATAAAATCCCCATGCCCCTCTAAAGAAGCCCGGCGTTCGTACCGGGCTAAAAGAGAATTACAGGAAGGAATTATGAATAAAGAAGCCGGAAGAAAAATAATAGCGGAAAGAGTTGAAGAATTTGAAAAGAATAAAGCTATTCTGACCAAGAAAGGCCACGGGGAAACAAATATCCGCTCAAATTATATTGACATCATGTTTAAAGCTTTAGGCTGGAATATGAAAAGTCATTATGAAGTAGTCAGAGAATTTTCTCAAAGAGATAAATCAACTGATGGTGGTACTAAAAAAGTTGATTATGCTTTTAAAATAAACGGAAAATTAAAATTCTTCATCGAAGCAAAAGAAGCAAGTGTTGACCTTGAAAAAGATAAATCTGCCATTTACCAGGCAAAACGATATGCTTATTCTTCAAATGGCAAAGCTCCTATTGTTATTTTAACTGACTTTGAAGAATTCCGCGTTTTTAATGTAATAAAAGCCCCATTGATGGATAATACTGATAGAGAATTGTTAAAATCTCATACAATGAGTTATACAGATTATCTTGGGAAATGGGATTTACTCTGGGACACCTTTTCCAGAGAAGCTGTTGAAAATGGAAGTCTTGATAAACTCAGAGGTAAAATCGACAAGAATACAAAAACAATGGATGTCGATTTTCTCGAACAAATAACAAGCTGGCGTGAATCACTTGCAAAAAATATTGCAATAAGAAATGAGAACCTCAATGTTGATGAAATAAATGAAGCTGTTCAAAGAATTTTAGACCGTCTTGTTTTTATTCGTAACCTTGAAGATAGAGAAATTGAACCGGAGAACACTCTCCTTGATAAAACAAAAAAATCTGAAAACATCTATAAGTCGTTGATCCCGATATTCAATTCCTTAAATACAACCTACAACGGACTTCTTTTTAAAAAACATTTTTCAGAAGATATTGATGTCGATGATAAAACGATTCATGATATTATCCGTCAAATGTGCTACCCTGTTTCACCATTCCAGTTTGATGTCATAGAACCAGAAATACTTGGTCGTATTTATGAAAAATTCCTTGGAAGTAAAATTCGATTAACCGATAGTCATAGAGCTAAAGTTGAAGAAAAACCAGAAGTAAGACATGCTGGTGGTGTTTATTATACACCTGAATACATTGTAGACTATATAATTGAAAATACGGTTGGAGAAAAAATTAAAGGATTAAATCCAAAACAAATAGAAAGTATCAAAATTTTAGATCCAGCTTGTGGTTCTGGTAGCTTTTTAATTGGTGCATATAACTATTTACTAGAATATCATAGGTCATGGTATACAAGCAATCAAACAAATAAGGAATTTAAAAAAGACTGGTTTAAATCAAAGGATGGAGACATCACTATTACCTTAACTAAACGAGGTGAAATACTCGTAAATAATATTTTCGGAATAGACATTGACCGTGAGGCAACAGAAGTTGCTATTATGAGTTTATATTTAAAAATGCTCGATGATGGTTTTGATAGAGGTGAACGTGATTTATTTTTTATAAAAGGTTCAGTGTTACCTGATATGACTAGAAATATTCGATGTGGTAATACATTGATTTCTAGTGAATATTTTGATGGTAATCTAGATAAATCTGAATGGGATACTATAAATCCTTTTGATTTTAAAAATGAAAAATATGATGTCGTTATCGGTAATCCTCCATATGTTGACTCTGAAACTATGACCTTATTTTATCCAAGTCAAAGGGAATATCTTTCAAAAATTTATCAGTCAACAAGAGGTAATTGGGATTTATATATTCCTTTCATCGAAAAGGGCATAAAATTAACTGAAAATGGTGGATTTACTTCATATATTACTCCCAATAAATGGTTATCAATTGATTATGGACAAGCTTTAAGACAATTTGTTTATTCAGGTTTAATTCAATTGACCGATTATAGCAAATTTAAAGTTTTTCAAGATGCAAGCATTTTCCCAATTGTTTTTATCCATAAAAACTCAAATAGTAAAACATTAAATATCCAAGTCAACTATCCAGATGCACAACCTTATAAAACCGAAATTGACAAAAATGAATATAAGCATATTGACAATCTTGGTTTGTTGCTTTCAAAAAATTTATTAAAGATAGATAAACTCATTTCAAGTAAGAATATTCTTGGAAATTACTGTGATATTAGCGGTGCATTTACTACCTCAGAGGCATATGAATTAATACCATTTGTTAAGGAAAAAAAATCATTAACAACAGGGTATTTAAAGTTTGTTAATACTGGGACTATAGAACCATTACATACTATTTGGGGGTATGGAGAAACAACATACCTTAAAACAAAATATAGAGAGCCGATTGTTTTAACATCCGATTTTAAAAAAGCTTTTCCTAAGCGATATGAAAGGTTTAATAAACCCAAAATAATAATTTCAGGAATACGTCATTTTGAATCATTTTTAGACATGAATTGTGAATATATTGCTGGTAAATCAACAACAGTTATAACTGAATTAAAAAACTATTCCTATCATTCGGTTCTAGCAATTCTCAATAGTAGCTTAATAAAAGAATTTTTAAAAGAATGTTATAGTTCTGCAGGTATGGATGGTGGTATCAATTATACACCAAAAATTGTATCTACAATACCCTTGCCTCCTAGTGAAGAAATTACCAAAGAGATTGATGATAAATTTTACAGCTATGTAGAAGAAATAAAAAAAGCATATTTACTGTTGTTAGATGCTAAATCTGATTTTGAAAAAGATAAATTAAGCAGGAAAATTGAAATGCTATGTTCGTCAATGGATTCGATTGTAAATAATTTATACGGGCTTAAATAATCACCGCCTCCGCGCTTCCGTGCGCTCCGGCGGGGAATAGGGGCATGGGGGTTGCTTTCAATAAAATTTATTGTGTGAGTTGGCGCCCTAACTGCACTTAACACGGCGTCATGCGCGGCGCTCCCTGTCGGTCGCTTGGCCTTCGGCACATTTTCACCTCCGCTGCGCTACGGTGAAAACGTCGCATACGCCGGGAACGTTAGGTGCCATGTCCAAAGGAGGTATATTTATGAATGTTTGGCGTTTAATAGGACATCATGAAGAACCTGACTTTGCTATCGAAATGATGAAAAAATCTAATCGAATAGCTATCGGGTGGTCTGAAATTGGAGATTTAAGAAAAGTTAAGCCTAAAGCTGCATCTGATATTACATCGATAATATCAGAATTTTATTCTGATTTAAATAATGCACACTTAGGAGGCCCGAGCCTTTGGAATTTATATCATGAAATGAAAATAGGTGACTATGTTATAATTAATTCATATAGTAAGAAATGCTGTGTATTTGAAATCACAGGACCTTATATTTATGAATCCGGGAATAAACAAATAGTTGGCTATGGACATCAGCGACCTGCAGTTTTAACTGGAATTAATCCAGATGAACTATGGGAAGAGATTGGATCAAATATTGGTGAAGGGCAGAATATCCGTTGGACACTTGTTTCATGTAAAACAACAAAAATTGCAGAAGAGATTATATATAGAGAAGGTCAAAGATATTCGATACCTTCAACTGTTATTGAGCGAAACCCAGATGCGAGGGCAAAGTGTTTAGCTCATTATGGATATCAATGTACTGTTTGCGGGTTTGATTTTAAAGCTGTATACGGTGATATCGGTGATAATTTTATTCATGTCCATCACAGGGTAGATATCTCAACAAAAGATGGCGAGTATATTGTTGATCCTATAAAAGATTTAGTTCCAATATGTCCCAATTGCCATGCAATGGTTCACAAAGTTAAACCATCGATGGAGATAGAAAAATTGATGATGATAATCAATGAAAACAAGAATGTATGATATTTGGACACGGCACCTAACGAGCGGCTACAAGCTGCGCGCGCTCCTCGCTGCGCTCCGGTGCGTGCTCGGCCTTCGGCACATTTTGCTTCGCGGGTACGCTGCGCAAAACGTCTTGTAGTCGCGAGGCGTTGTGCGAAACGGTCAATAAAACTTTTCCGGCGCGTCCGTGCGCCGGTTTGTAGGAGATGAAATGAATCGGAA
>MWCE01000159.1 GCA_002069895.1 Bacteroidetes bacterium ADurb.Bin234
TTTAAAACTAATTCAACACAAGAGATACCATTTCTGTTGTTAGCATAGAATCAAGCCAGGGGGTGAATCCCAATTACCCCCTGACTACTTATTTTTTCGGAACGAAAAAAACCTCCCGGTACACAGGACATCTTTTTAGTTGTCAGTTTTCAGTTATTCAATGTGTTGACACACTTTTCATTTTTCACTCTTCACTCTTTTCTCAGTACTCGGCACTCGGGACTTATTTTTCATTTTTAATTTTAATTGATTTCGGCAACGAAACTCCATAACATTTTTTCTTAAGAACCGGTAGCGTACTGGCACCTACCGGTTCTTTTTTATTAAATTCATATCATTTTTAATGCATTAAACAGTAAATTTGCGATGAAAAACACAATTTCAACAACCTTATTTTCTACAATATACCGCTTGTATCAACTACCCCCCTTATGGCAAACTTGTCACAGAAATTCGCTGCCTTGTGACGAGGACGTGACAAGCTTGTGACGAGCGCGTGGCAAGCTTGTCACAAGAGCGTGGCAAGCTTGCCATTTTTCACGGGAAGCTTGTCACAAGGGGGTCTCTTCATACAAGAAAGCCTTTGTATATATTTCATTTTTAATAATATATAAAGGCATATTCTTTAACCTTAAAAATCATATAATTATGGCAATTAAAGCTAAAATAATTGAAAAATCAAAACCCGGACATTCGGAAGAAAAATTATACTATGTAGTACCTGATAATACAGGAATTACCTTCTTTTCTGTTTTCGCATACAAAGTCAGTGAATTCACCGGTGTTTATAAAAAAACCGTATCATGTGTATTATTTGCTGCATTCGAATTGTTGAAAAAGGAATTTTAAGAAGGGAAAACAGTGGAGTTACCCGTACCGGGAGAAGTACGCTTAAGTTTCGGCAGCAATACTAAGAAAACCAAAGCTTCCGATATTACCAAAAAACGCATTATCGTACGACCAAACAAGGAGTTTTTAAGACTTTTTGATGAAATGGAATTTATTATTGAAGACTAATAGCAAAAAAACAAGGTCGCTGTAAAAGCGGAAGAAGAACTATAGAAGGAATCCTTATCGCAGTAGGAATACAGAAGCAATTTTTCCGCGATTTCTTCGTTATCGCAACATATAAAAAAGCGTTATGAAGATATTTTTTCTTACCGCCACAGGTATCAGCCTTGCAGTGGCAAAGCGTATCGGAGGAGAATTGATTTCCATTCCACAATTGATACGATAAGAAAAGAAATAATTGCAGCAAACAAACAATAGAGAAGCAATGAAAGTTATTATTACAGGAACGACCGGGTATGTTGGTGAGGGTGTGATGCTTGCATGTTTAGATAATCCGGAGATCGAGGAAGTTTTGAGCGTCAGTCGTCGTGCTACGGGCAAGGAACACAAGAAGCTGAAAGAAGTGTTGGTAAACGACTTTTTAAGCATTCCGGAAAACGATCCTCGTTTGCAGGGCTACGATGCCGTATTTTTCTGCATGGGGGTGAGTAGTATGGGCATGTCGGAAGAGGCATTCAGTATAGCTTGCCACGATATTCCTGTTCATTTCGCAAAATGTGTGGGTCCAAAAAAGAATATGTCCTTTATTTACGTCACAGGCGGAGGTGCAGAGGTGAAACCCGATAGCAAGATTATGTGGGCGCGAGTAAAAGGTCGTACCGAATATGATTTGGCGCAGATGGGATTCCGCGGCACATACGGATTTCGAGTAGGAATCATGAAACCTTATACCGGCCAAACCACAAAACCCCAGATGATACGTATGAGTCGATTGTTTTACCCCCTAATGCGTCCCTTGGGTATGGGGAATACGATTCAGGAAGTTGCCCGTGCAATGATAGCTTGCACCAAAGGTCTTTACAACCATAGCATAGTCAAGGTTCGTGATGTTAAACAATTAGCAAAGAAATAGCAAAGGCAATCTTAAAATTCTTTTGAAAAGAATAGTTCCTATACACTGAAATATATGATACAATCAGAATCGAACAGCATAAATCGTCCTATTTATACACCGGAACACATTGATTCTTTACAACCAAATGAAGTGTTTGTTTTTGGCAGCAATCTGGAAGGACACCATGGCGGTGGTGCAGCAAGGACTGCATTAAAACTTTTTGGCGCTATATATGGACAAGGCGTAGGATTACAAGGACAAAGTTATGCCATACCTACAATGCAGGGTGGAATTGAAACCATTCAACCTTATGTAGAAGACTTTGTACAATTTGCTGAAAAAAATCAACATTTATTTTTCTATGTAACAAGAATTGGATGTGGAATTGCAGGTTTTCGGGACGAAGAAATAGCCCCGCTTTTTGCAAATGCACTTTCTTTGAATAATGTATGCCTACCGAAATCTTTCGTCGATTATTTGGATAGATTGAACATACATTTGAAACAATGACAGTTGCTGTTGTTAATTTAACATGCACACCCAATCAAAATGCCAAAATTCGCCATATAGCAATGCAAAAAACATGAACGTTCTCCCGAAAGTAGTATGAATATACCTTTTCAAAGAGATAATGCATAAATTGCCAATACGTATATATGAAAATAAACTTCCAATTTTTTTATAACCCTATGTTGTCAGAATAGGGCGTATTTGTTTGGCGATGTGGTGAACAGTGAAATGAAATGGAATGATGCGGGGAAAATTGCCGATGAATGCCGGATGGATATTCCAAAACATTTTCCAAATTCGGTTTTAAACCAACACATTGTTATGCCCAATCAAATTCACGGTATAATTGAATTGAAGGATGTTGCCAATGTAGGGATTCAACATTTTGAACCCCTACCCAATCAACAAAACGAATTCCAAAAAAATAATTCCCCATTCTATTGGTTCAATTGATCGGGGTTACAAAATCGGGGTTACAAAATGGATGCGTCAAAACACGGATATGTTTTATATTTGGCAACGTAATTATTACGAACACATCATACGCAACAAACAATCGTATCAACGCATTTCGAAATATATTATGAATAATCCTGAAACATAAACGGAAGATAGATTTTTTAACAATGAAATGTAAAAAGGTTCAACGCATTTTTCGGTACGAAAAACCGTCTTGTGAATCGTGAGTCGAGACACGAGACTATTTTATAAATATCTCGGCATAAGGCATAAAAAAACTCCCGCGACATTACGTCATCGGGAGTCCACTAACCCTTGTGTTCCAGCTGGGATTCGAACCCAGGACCCCATCCTTAAAAGGGATGTGCTCTACCTGCTGAGCTACTGAAACAACATTGTTGTTTTTAGAGGTGCAAAAGTACTTAAATTTTCTTTATAATTAGTTGTTTTATTATAAAAAATAATATTTCCTTTATTGGTTTGTATGTTAATTATTTACTTATATCTCGGATGAAAAGAACGCAGTGTTTCTTCTAAATATTCACGATTGATGTGGGTATAAATCTCGGTTGTTGTAATAGATTCATGCCCCAACATCGCCTGTACGGAACGCAAATCGGCACCTCCTTCCATCAGATGGGTGGCAAAAGAATGCCGGAGGGTGTGGGGACTGAGTTGTTTTTTTATCCCGGCATCTGCAGCAGCTTTTTTAATGATAAGGAACACCATTTCGCGGGTGAGTTTACTTCCTCTTCTATTGAGAAATACAATGGATTCGCTTCCTTTTTTAACAGGAAGGTGAACGCGATAAGTTTCAATATATTCGCTGATAAGTTTCATGGCTAAGTGGCCGATAGGCACCAAACGTTGTTTGTCGCCTTTCCCTATTACATTAATATATCTATCGTTAAAATGCAAATCGTTTAATCGCAGGTTCACCAGTTCCGATACCCGTAAGCCGCAAGAATACAAGGTCTCGATGATGGTTTTATTTCTGAAATTCTCGGGTTTGCTCAAGTCGAGGACATTTTCCATGGCTTCAATTTCTTGCAAACTGAGCACATTTGGCAGTTTACGGCCTGTTTTGGGAGCTTCCAATAAAGTAAGCGGATTCTTTTCAATTTCATCTTGCATCAAAAGAGCTTTATAAAAAGCTTTTAATCCGGACACAATGCGGGCTTGTGAATTAGCTTCCAATTTTTTATCTTCAGTTAAATGAGAAAGGAATTGGCGCAGGTGTTTTAATTCTACTTCGTCGGGACCAATGGATAATCCTTCTACATCTAAAAAAGAACGAAACAAGGCTACATCGTGAATATAGGCTTCGATGGTATTACCCGAAAGCGATTTGTCGACTTTAATAAAGGTGTGAAATGATTTGATGGCCCTATCCCAGTCCATTATTTTATTCTAATATCTCAAACAATTGATCCAATTTAGGTGTAAGGATGATTTCGGTGCGTCGGTTTTTGGCCCGGGCTTCTTTGGTATCGGCTATATCAAGCGGCACATATTCACTTCGTCCGGAAGCGATTAAACGTTCGGGTTCAATATTACCGTAAGCCAATAAAGTTTTCACAACCGAGGTGGCACGCATCACACTTAAATCCCAATTGTCTTTAATTTGTGAGGAAGCAGAAGGATTGTATTTAACGTTATCGGTATGACCTTCCACCATTACGGATATTGTTTTATCGGTTTCAAGAACGGCGGCTAATTTTTTAAGCGCTTCCTTGCCGTGTTCTCCTATGGCATAGCTTCCGGTGGCAAAGAGCAATTGTTCTTCCATGGAAACATAAATCTTACCGTTCTTTTCGGTAACGGAAAGACCGCTGCCTTCAAAACCTTGCAAGGCTTGTTTTATTTTATTTTTCAGATTCTGTATATCCTGATCCTTCTTGTCGAGTATGGCTTGCAGTTCGGTTAATTGCTTTTGCTGTTCTTTCAAATCGGCACTTTTTTGTTCCAGGCTTTTCGACAATTCATTCAATTGTTTTTCTTTCTGTTCCAATGCCAATTGAAGTTCTTGTAGGTTTTTTAAAATAATTTCCGCTTCTTTTTTATTACCTGCACTCAAACTTTTATAAGCCGTGAGCAAATCATCGTAATTTTTCTGTAGAGATTCTTTACCTGCTTTGAGTTCTTTATTGGAACGTTGCAACAACAATATATCGTTTTCAAGGGCAGCAACCTTTTGAAGAGCTTGCTTTTGAGAAGCTTCCAATTCGATCATTTTGGTTTGATATTCCAATTTTTCGGACTCCAAGCTTTTGTTTTGATCCTGGCATATTTGCAAATTGTCGGTACATTCCGTATATTTTAATTTGCTTACACAAGAAGTTAGGATAAAACAAATACTTATACTTATAAGACTAATTTTTTTCATATATATATCGTATTAATAATTAAATTTTCATTGTACAAAATAAAACATTAAATGTTTTTAAAGGCTTAGGCCTTCTTCTTTTTTATAAACAATACATTTTTAGCAACTTTTTTTATAATTAAAAGAAGAACAAAGCATTATAAATCCACATGGTTCATAATCTTTTGTAACATATATTTAGCCCTGAAAAGCTTTGCTTTAACGGTACCCAAAGGCAGTTGCATTTTAACGGCAATTTCTTCATAAGACAATTCATCGAAATAGCGTAATTTCACCAATTCACGATAATGGGGTTTTAAACGATTCACTAAGTTTTGCATATTTGTTTTCTTTTCTTTATCACATAAACGCTGTTCAGGATTCAGCATCTCATCCTTAATTTCGAAGGTTGTAACATCCCCATCACTATTTTCGAATGTTTGGTCTATCATAACCAAATTCAAGCGTTTTTTCCGCAGGAAGTCAATGCAATTGTTTGAAGCTATTTTAAAGAGCCAGGTACTGAAAGCGTTTTTATAAGTATAAGTAGAAAGATTATGAAAAGCTTTACCGAAAGCTTCGATGGTTAAATCTTCGGCATCATAGGGATTATTCACCATTTTCAACATCATA
>MWCE01000160.1 GCA_002069895.1 Bacteroidetes bacterium ADurb.Bin234
ATCGGCTAAAATAGCACCGGCAACAACATAATCCATGTTGACGGGTAATTCATCTTTAAAAAACATTTGCATTTTCTTTGCCGATTCATAGGCCACTTGCACCACGCAACGTTTGTGGGCCAGAAAACTCACTTGCAAATCGGGACCACACAACAAGGTAAAAGGAATCTTTTGCAAATCTTCGATCGTTAACACACTTTTCGATAAAGCCAACCTCCATGTTTCGGCGGTTTTGGTTCTAAGGGTTTCATCATTAATCCATAAAAGCTCAGGCCATAAGCCAAAAATCTTCTTCATGACTATATGTTATTTATATAATTGCAATTAAAGTCCGATACCGTAATACTGAAATCCTTGTTTTTCCATTTCTTTAGGATCATAAATATTCCTTCCATCGAAGACAATTGCTTTATTCATCACCTTTTGGATAATGGTCCATGTAGGCATACGGAATTCTTTCCATTCGGTAACTAAAAACAAGGCATCAGCTTCGTTAACGGCATCGTAAATATCGTTTGCATACACTATTTTATCTCCCAAAATACGTTTGGCTTCGGTCATAGCCACAGGGTCAAAAGCTTTGACTACACAACCTGCATCAAGCAGTTGACGTATCAACACCACCGAGGGAGCTTCGCGCATATCATCGGTTTCGGGTTTAAAGGATAAACCCCACATAGCTACGGTTTTTCCTTTTAAATCACCTTTATAATAACGATTGAGTTTATCGAAGAGTACCGATTTCTGACGATCGTTCACTTCTTCGACAGATTTAAGAATTTGCATCGAATGACCCGATTTCTCTCCTATCTGAATCAATGCTTTCACATCTTTCGGGAAACAAGAACCCCCGTAACCTACACCGGCATATAAAAACTTGGTTCCGATCCGTGTATCGCTACCTATACCTTTACGCACCATATTGATGTTAGCACCAACCTTTTCGCATAAATTGGCAATATCGTTCATAAAACTGATACGTGTTGCCAACATGGCATTGGCGGCATATTTGGTCATCTCGGCCGAAGTAATATCCATGAATATTACCCTGAAATTATTCAATAAAAACGGACGATAAAGCATGGTCATAATCTCTTCAGCCTTTTTTGATTCCACACCCACTACCACACGGTCGGGATGCATGAAATCGTTTACGGCATCACCTTCTTTTAAAAATTCCGGATTCGATGCCACATCGAATTCAATATTAACGTTTCGTTTATTTAATTCGTCCTGAACAGCTTTTCGCACCAAAGTGGCAGTACCCACGGGAACCGTGCTTTTTGTTACGATTAGTTTATAATCTTTCATATACCGACCGACCGTACGAGCCACTTCCAACACATATTGCAAATCGGCACTACCGTCTTCGTCGGGAGGAGTTCCTACAGCGGAAAAGATAACCTGCACATCATCAATGTTATCTGCCAGCGATGTAGAGAAATGCAAACGACCGGCTTTAACGTTCTTATCAACTATAAACTCCAAGCCGGGTTCGTAGATAGGTATAATCCCTTGTTTTAATTTATTGATTTTATCTTCATCTATATCTATACATATCACAGGGATGCCCATCTCGGCAAAACATGCACCCGTAACCAATCCTACATATCCTGTTCCGACAACTAAGACTTTCATGTACACTATAATTTTTGACCTTAATTCTTTTTATTGTAATTGCGCAAAGGTAAAAAAAAAACTTATACAAAAAGAGCTAAATTTAGCCGGTCTTTATATTACAGAAGTAAAAAGTTATCAATTTTCAGTTTTTATGGATAGCACACGTATGAAGTGCATGCAGGGGATTGAAACGGATTTTTATGAAAGTGCTTAGCTTGATTAGATAATTTTATGTAAATTTGCATGCTTAAAAGAAATACCATATAATACACAAATACAATGTATAGGACACATACATGCGGAGAATTAAACCTTAACAACATACATAAAACCGTCAGCTTATGCGGATGGGTGCAGCGCATACGGAACTTAGGCGGGATGACCTTTATTGACTTACGCGACCGTTATGGCATTACACAATTAGCATTCAACATGGAAACCCATGCCGGATTATGCGAACAAGCACGTAAACTGGGACGAGAATATGTGATTCAGGTCAAAGGTGAAGTGGTGGAACGTTACAGTAAAAACAAATCCATACCTACCGGTGATATTGAAATCAATGTAAACGAAATTCAAATCCTTAATCCATCCAAACTTCCTCCTTTCACCATCGAAGACCATAGCGACGGCGGCGATGAATTAAGGATGCAATACCGCTATTTGGACTTACGCCGCAATCCGCTGCAACAAAATTTAACTTTCAGACATAATTTAGGCATAGAAGTCAGGAATTATCTTAACAACGAAGGTTTTCTTGAAATAGAAACTCCCTTTTTAATCCGTTCCACCCCCGAAGGGGCCAGGGATTTTGTGGTTCCCTCCCGTACCAACGAAGGTCAGTTTTATGCTTTGCCGCAATCACCGCAACAATTCAAGCAATTGCTTATGATTGCCGGTATGGATAAATATTTCCAGATAGTTCGTTGTTTTCGCGACGAAGACCTCCGTGCCGACCGTCAGCCGGAATTTACGCAAATTGACTGCGAAATGTCGTTTGTTACCCAGGAAGATATATTGCAAACTTTTGAAGGCCTGTTTAAACATTTATTCCATGTGATGAAAGACCTCGCATTCGATTCCTTTGAACGCCTAAGCTATCACGATGCCATGAAATATTATGGTTCCGACAAACCCGACCTGCGTTTCGACATGAAGTTCGTTGAACTAAACGACGTTTTGCAACACAGAGATTTTAAAGTCTTTAATCAAGCCGAGTTGATTTTGGGCATATGTGCCGAATCCTGCGGTTCTTATACGCGCAAACAATTAGACGAACTCACCGAATTCGTTAAACGTCCGCAAATAGGTGCTTCAGGATTGGTCTATATCCTGTGTTTGGAAGACGGAACATATAAATCGTCGGTAGATAAGTTTTATTCTCAAGATGATTTGAAAGCCGTTGCCGTCAAGTGCCAAGCCAAAACCGGCGACTTGATTTTAATCGTAAGCGGAAAACAAGAGAAAACACAAAAAGTGATGTGTGAACTCCGTTTGGAGATGGGAGAACGACTCGGCTTACGCAAACCCGATGTTTTTAAACCTTTATGGGTACTCGATTTCCCTCTGTTGGAATGGGACGACGAAACACAACGCTATTATGCCAAACATCATCCTTTTACTTCTCCCAAACTGGAAGATATTCCTTTGTTAGATACACATCCCGAACAAGTGCGTGCCAATGCATATGATTTAGTCATAAACGGTACCGAAGTAGGCGGCGGGTCGATCCGTATCCATGACCATCAATTACAAAAGAAAATATTTCATACTTTGGGCTTTACCGACGAAGAAGCCCAACATCAGTTCGGTTTTCTAATGAACGCCTTTCAATACGGGGCACCTCCTCACGGCGGCATTGCCTTTGGATTTGACCGTATATGTTCTGTTTTCAACGGTATAGATTCCATACGCGACTTCATCGCTTTCCCGAAAAACAATGCCGGACGCGATGTGATGGTCGACGCTCCCGCCCCTATCAGCCCCGAACAACTTGAT
>MWCE01000161.1 GCA_002069895.1 Bacteroidetes bacterium ADurb.Bin234
AAAATAACATGAAGGTAAATATTATTGAGGATTTTTTAGTGTCATTTTTTAAGATATTTAATGCATCTCTTTATGAGTATAGAATAGAGAATAAAAAAATTAATGGGAACATTCGTTGGAATGATGATGATCAAACTCAAGAATTTTCCTGGGTGGTTGAATTAAAAAAGCCTACATTAAAGATGCTTAATTTCTTGTGTGATTATTTATTTAAAAACAAATTAATTAATGGGGATAAAATTATAATTTCCCAGAACGAACTTCTTAATAATCTTATTGAATTAGGATGGGATTTTAATTATGCGAAAAGAATTGTTAATAAGCTGCTTTCTATCGAAATAACAATGGTTGATGAGGGTGAAGAAACTGATTCGTTTTTTGTTCATTTTTAGTTACTGTATATTGACCCTAATTAAATAAGGGGTACATCTATTTTATAAAGGTGAAATCCTTAACTTTGCCAAAGCGTTCTTTGAAAAGCTGGAACCGGCTTTCCCCTCAGGGAAATTGATTCAAGTTGTTTGCTTCGATGCCTGTTCAGTGAAACTTGCTTTTCGTGAACGAAGTGAAACGAAAAGTACAGTTGAACTAATCCCGAAAAGCGAAGCAAGTCGGGAGGGCCGCCGCCGCAGTGCCGACGACTGGAGTTATACCCTCGATGTCAATGACCAGGCTCTTTTTGCAGGCCGTGGAAATCGAGGCTTTATTTTTTATAGTGCAGCAATATTTTTAAGTTTCACAGATTTTATAAACCCATCCAGTATATGCAGGATTTGGTTTTTATCTCCTCTACTCCTCGTTAAAGCTTAAACGGGTTTATTATTTTTAAGTCTTTGATACTGTTAAAGTCCTTTTCGTTGTTGGTAATAAGCGTAAAGCTATGAGCCAGGGCAGTGGCAGCGATAATTGCATCCGGGGTTTTAACTTTTTTATTCCGGCGAATGTTCACGCAATGCAAGATAACATCGGGGATAATGTCAAATATTGTGCTGTCGGCAATAAAATCTTTTACACGTTATTCTTTGGCTGCATCCGTTTTCCAGCAAAGCAATTCAATTTGCGATATAACCGAAAGGTTAGGTGTGGCATCAATTACAATATCCATAAACTGCAAGCCATTTTCAGGAAGCGAGGCCGAAAAATAATCGGGAATAACATTGGTGTCGATTAAATAGTGTTCCATTCGTCGCGCATCCGGTTTATATGGTCGTTTAATTGATGTCCTTCTTCTTGGGTAAGAAATCCTTTGTATTTATCAGACAATTTAGTTTTAACTGGCCCAATATTTTCTTTTAAAACTTTTATCAGCCGCAACTCTTCCAGTTCGTGCAAAAGACCTACAGCCTTCAGGTTAGTCAATTGTATAAGCATCGTATTATCCATATCTTTACTTCCTTGGCGTGTAACAATGTTTGAATTTAGGTTTTGACAATATAAGCATTAGCATATAAATTACACTATAAAATTAGCATAAAAAAACCGACTATATTGCACTCCAATTAAAAGTTTTAAATTTTTGTTATGTACTTGGGGTTGTTCAATAATTTTTGGGCAGCCTTCTCTTTGCCACGTAAAAATGTTAATTTTTCATAAGTGCACCGCAAAGCTTACTAATAAATGTTTCAGGTGCCTTGTGTAATCCATTAAAAATTTAAATTTGAGAAATAAAATCAAAATCATGAAAACCATCTTTAAAATTCTTTTAGTTAGCTGGCTTTTTTGTGTTATCGGCATTCAATCCTTTGCTCAACCTGCCAAAGGAATCAAAGTTGGTGCAAATTATACATTTTATCATGATGCAAACGATATAGATTACTCCGCCTTGCCGGGATTTCAACTGGGGTATGCCTGGAATACAAAACTTAATGAAACATTTGCCTTGTCGATAGAAGGCCTGTTAACCAACAAAGCATCAAATGTAAAATACAAAAATGAGAAATTCATGGTTGATATCGATGAGAAACGAAATGCTGCTTACCTCTCTGCACCTGTCGCATTGAACTATTGCCTGCCTAAGTTTTATGCCGGCGCTGGTTATGAATTTGCGTTTATGGTGGCAGGCGACCTGCCTGTGAACGAAATTGACCACAGCCTGTTTTTACAAGCTGCTTATAAAATTTCATTTATAGACATTGCTTTGAAATATGGAACGACATTAAACAAAGAAAAAGGGGGAACAATAATTGGTGGTGGCAATTATCAGGGATATGGAGATACCGGTTCGCAACCAACTGCCACATACACGCCAAAATCAAACATACTGCAGCTTTCGTTGATTTTTAATTTGGGTAAAAAATAGTTTTATTGATAACGGAAGAGAAACTGCTTTTATAAAATGAGGAGAATCCTATTCATAATCCTGGCAACTTTCTGTTTTTGCATTGGCTGTGTTTCCGACTATGACGGAGTTCTTCCGGAATCGGAAAAAATCCCGGTATTGAATGGCGTTTTATGTGCCGATTCTTTATTGTCAATAAATCTTACATTGTCAAATCATCCCATCGGGAAAGAATTTTTGCCCGTTGAAAATGGTGTTTTTCGGTTAAAGAGAAACGGAGTTCCCATCTCACCATCCTACACCTACTCAACTGATGGAACATACACATTTACAGATACGTGTTTTAATGGCAATATTTATGAAATTGAAGCTGAAATACCCGGCTATAAAACATTGAATGCTAAAACCGTTGTGCCTAATAAACCTGATATTTTATTGGTTGAGTCAGATAAAAAGGAAAATAAAAGAGCAGCAAAAATATTTGAGTTGAACATTGACAGTATGGGTGCTGAAATACATGCGCTTTATGTTTTTCTTTTTATTGGAGAATCGGACAGCAATGGAAACATTCGTTGGGATAAGAGAAATATCTATTGTGATTCTCCTTTTGCCGATTCATTTAACCGTTTTTATGATTCGTGGTCACCCGAAGGATTTATTTATGAATATGAAAATTTTGTCCGTTTTCCTGTCGATAATCTAATTGACAATAAACTGAAATCCGGTTTGGCCTTTATTGGCGGAAGTGAAATTACCCGTTTTTATATTGTGGCTGCTGCCAAAGAATACGACTTGTATTACAAAGGTGGTTACCTGCAACGTTCGTTCGATCCGGAAGTAAATTTGCCTTTTACTTATCAACCTATTTTTCTTCTTTCAAATATAAATGGGGGTGCCGGTATATTTTCGGGGATTGACCTTAGTGTATTTGATTTTTGAAAAGAATAAGAAGCGGAAAGCATGTCATTTCGAATTTCAATATGGTTTGTTCTCTTCATCTCAACTTCCTTATTAGGGTCATCACAAAACAGTGTTAAGGTTTATGGAATTGTAAGCGACCTCCAAACGGGGGAATTGTTACAAGCTGCCACAATTAAAAACAGCAACAATCTTCAAAAAAGCGGCATAAGTAATGTTTACGGATATTACTTAATTCATGTGGAGGCAGGGGAAATGGTTGCTATTGAAGCATCGTATGTGGGTTATAAAAGCAAACGTTTCAATCTTAACCTTTCAAATGATACGGTTCTCAATATAAAATTAGAACCCGGTGTTCAGCTTGGAGAATTTACTATTTCGGCATCAGAAATATCCAAAAGCAGCTTAAGCCAAATTGGTAAAATGGAATTGCCCGTCGAAGCGATAAAATATACGCCATCGTTGGCAGGCGAAAGTAATATAATGACGGCACTAAAAACGCTTCCGGGAGTAAGTGCCGGGAAAGAAGGTAGTTCAGAACTTTTTGTCAGGGGAGGTTCGCACGACCAAAACTTAATATTATTGGATAAATCACCTGTTTATAATTTAAACCATGCTTTTGGACTCTTGTCGGTTTTTAACAGTTCGGCACTAAAAAATGTGTCGTTATACAAAGGG
>MWCE01000162.1 GCA_002069895.1 Bacteroidetes bacterium ADurb.Bin234
GTACAATATCTCCCGTAGGAGGATATATTGTGCAACTTTTCTTAATGTAAAGGTGTTCTCTATTTATTTTGCAAAAATAGTTTTTTTTTAATATCAAACTACTATTGTCCGAAATAATCTGTAACGATATCGGAATTTTATCGGACAATGATCAATTAAAAATTAAAAAACATCCCGGATGCAACGCATTGAAAAACTGAAAAAAAAGTGCCGTGTGCCGAGAAAAGAGTGAAGAGTGAAAAGTGAAAAGTGAAGAGTGAAAAGTGAAGAGTGAAGAGTGAAGAGTGAAGAGTGAAGAGTGAAGAGTGAAAAGTGAAGAGTGAGGCAACGCATTGAAAAACTGAAAACTGATAACTGAAAACTGATAACTGAAAGATGTGCCAAGAAAAGAGTAAAGTGTGAAAAGTAAATAACTAAAAAATCAATAAACGGATTACAAACTTTTCACTCTTCACTTTTAATTATTCTCTTATTTGTGCCGAGAAATAGAAGGCTGTTTACGCCTGTGTTACCAATTTATAGGTATCTAATGCTATTACCAGTTCTTCGTTGGTAGTAACCGAAAGCACCTTAACTTTTCCTGTAGGTTTTGAAATTAAGCCGTCGATGCCTGCGAATTCTAGATTGGCTTTTTTATCCAATTCTATACCGAAATATTCCATATTTTCGAGTATGGCTTCACGCATAAACCAGGCATTTTCGCCAATACCTCCGGTCATGGCAATGATATCCACTCCGTTCATAGCCGCTGCATAAGCACCGATATATTTTTTCACACGATAAGCAAACATATTAAAAGCATGGGTGCTACGTTCATCACCGGCATCTTTGCCTGCACGAATATCACGCATATCGGATTTTCCTCCGGAAATACCTTGCAATCCCGATTTTTTATTCACTAAATTATTCATTCCTTTATAATCCAGTTTTTCGTTTTCGGCAATATACATTAAGACACCGGCATCCAAATCGCCACAACGTGTACCCATTATCAAACCTTCAACGGGTGTGAAGCCCATAGATGTGTCGACCGATTTTCCACAATCAACGGCACATATAGAAGCACCATTACCTAAATGACAAACGATAATTTTCTTTTTTGTCCAATCTTCACCAATCAATTCGGCTGCTTTTGGGGCAACATATTTATGGCTTGTTCCGTGAAATCCGTATCGACGTATTTTTTGATTGGTATAATATTCATAAGGAATGGCATATAAATAAGCTTTAGCAGGCATGGTTTGATGAAAGGATGTATCGAACACACCTACTTGTTTTACATGTGGAAGAACACTTTTCATCACTTTTAATCCCAATAAATTCCCGGGATTATGTAATGGTGCTATTACACAGAGCTTTTCTATGTTTTTCATTTCTTCATCTTCAATAATAGTACTTTCGGGGAAATATTCTCCGCCATGAGCCACCCTATGTCCACAGGCTCCTATCTCATTGACATTGTTTATAACACCCAATTCTTTATCCGTAAGGGTTTTTAATAATAAATCAATACCTACAGCATGGTCGGCAATAGGTAATTGCGTATAATATTTATCCTTTCCTTTTGCTTTATGCGTAAATTCACCCATTTCTAAACCGATACGTTCCATCAGACCTTTTGCCAGTAATTCGGCATTATTTGCCATATCAATTAATTGATATTTAATGGATGAACTTCCACAATTTAATACTAATATCTTCATTCTTATTATTTATTATTTATTGATTTTTTTTGAAGGTACAAAAGTAAACAAATAATAAATAATAAACAAAAGATGAAAGCGTATATTAATATTTTTTTATCGTACCAAGGTTACGCTTCCATTTAAAATGAATTTTGTAAATTTTGATTTGGGTACGGCTGTTACTACCCAATAATAAACCCCTTCGGAAGCATCCTTACCACTTGTTGTTTTCCCATTCCACCAAAAATCAGCCTTTTGGTAATCGGGGCAATTTTCATTTTTACATTTTCTCGTCCATACTATTCCTCCCCAACGATTATAAATTATCATCTCAAAGTCAAGGAAAAACCCTGACACTTCAAGAGGGTAGAAATAATCGTTGAAACCATCATTATTTGGTGAAAAAATATTTGGGAAACGCAAAGCTTCAAAAATTAAAAGGAAATGCTCTATCTCACTTTCGCATCCGAATTCATCAATAATATGTAATTTAACGGTAACGATACCTGAGGTGGTTGAATATTGATGGGTACGATTTTCGTTAGTGAAAACCGTATCAATGTTTTGATCACCGAAATCCCAAACCCAACGAATAATTTGCCCGTCGTTTGGAAGTGACTGGTCAATAAAAGTGGCAGCGTCTTGTGCTTTGATGCCTATATCCTCCCTATCGGTAATATCTTCCCCTGCCGGGTTTTGAATCATAAATTCAGCACTTGGGGGTATCCAAGCATGTATATTGATACTATCATTATAGATTTTAACACATTTCGGATTAATAAATGCCACCTTTAATTGATATGTATATTTCCCCGACGAAGTGAATAAACGTTCAACCGGATTGGTATTAAATGTTTCGCCATCTTGAAACGACCAGTCGAAACTTATTTCTTCACCAGACAGGCTGTCGGCTGTAAACCTGACCGAAACAGAATCGCAAGCAGCTGTATCGGTAAAATTTATTTTAATATCGGGAAACGCAAACACTTTAATGGTTTTAACAGTATCCTTATAACATCCTTTAATTAATGCACTTAATGTAACATTAAACAAACCGAAAGTATCATATTGCGTTGCTCCATCAAAAAGAAGACTATCCCAATCGCCGTTGCCATAAAACCAAAAAAACAGACATTCATTAAACAACTCCGGAGGATAAATGCTTCCGTTGAATGTATCGGTCAGGTTTTTAAAAACAACGGATTGGTTCTGACAATAAACACTATCGGTTAAAAAATCGGAATTGATTTGAATAGCCCAAATGGTATCATAATAGTAGAAATTTTGCACACAACGTATCAATGCACCGGTATTCGGATCGGTAACCCATTTGATTAAACGCATGGATGGTATATAAGGACCCGGATTTTGATAAGTAAACTTAAAATCTTTTGTCAAGCTATCGGAAATAAGTGTATTCCCATCACCGGTAATAATCATTAAGGTGTCGACATTGGTAAAATCGCAGGAAAAATCAACGGTTAAAGGATAACAACCCGATTGAGGGTACACATTAAAATCGCCATAAGGGCCGTTGACTTGTACATAGGCTTCTTTGATAAGAGTATCGTTACAACCTATAAAATCGTTAATAATCAAACGCACATCATAAGTTCCTGCATAAGCATAGTTGTGGGAAGGATTTTGCAGTGCCGATGTATTGGCTTCGCTTTTTGTATCACCAAAATCCCATTGCCAGGAAACGATGGAGTCTTTCGATGATTGATCGTAAAAATAACATTGCAATTCCGGACATGCTGCTCGATTGTCGGAAGAACTAAAATCGGCATGCACACAACGTACATATACGGAATCTTTATACTTACTCGTACATCCCTTTATACTATCCATTACCGTCAAAGTTATATAAATCCATTGTGAAGTATCAACATCGAATATATAGGATGCATTTTTAGAAAGAGAAGAGTCCTTACCATTAAAATCCCAATGATATTTTAGCGTTGAAATCGTTGGCGTTGTAGCAGTATTATTTCTAAATGAAACAAGTTGTTTATTACATACCTCGTCGGTCGATTTAGAAAAACGCGCCGATATTTGGTACACCGAAATGGCATCTACAAACAACATACTGCTATCACAACCTTTTTCGTTTACTACAGTTAATGCCACATCATACTTTCCCCCACCACTATACACAAACTTAGGCATAGCCGACGTATCGTTATGTCCTCCGGATGACCACAAATAATTTTTTATTTTCAAATACTCGAACGGTGGTGGAGAATAAGATAAATCAGTAAAGATTACGGTATCTCTTGCACAAACAGGAGAAGGTATCAAGCAGTCGGGGACAGTTCGCGGATTAACCACAAAACGCAGGGTATCCATTCTTAAATCAAGCGTATCATAATATCTTTCTAAACTAATAGTATCAAAATCTCCTTTTTGCTTTCCGCATTGTATGGTATCGGCATTGTATAAATAGGCATAATATACTCCATAATCGTGAAAATAAACAGGCATATTTCTTCTGATGGAAGCTCTTTCAATATTAATGGAATCATAATAACTTTTATGCGGAACTATAATGGTATCAAATAAGCTGACAGAATCTAAAGGTTTATTGTTTGCGATAGCCCAATCTAATGACACACTATCAACGATACGTAATCCCCAGGTTGTCAGACTTGCCGTACAAAAGGAGGAATCCCAGAAATAGGCCGTATCATCCTGACAAATATCATTGATTAAAATGGAATCACGATCGGTAGTAACAAGCTTCATATCAGCGTACGAAATTTGAATCATGGCATGAGCCGTATCTTCACAATAGCCGCAAGCATTATAAATGGTCGTATTGTCATTAATTGCTATTAATCTTATATATACTTTACCGTCTTTCTTTTTCAAATAGGGGCCATATTTATATTGATAAACCGGATTCTTTGCCGTGCTGGTATCCCCTTTAAAATCGGAACCTCCTATCGCTGTCGAATCGAAGTCATTACCAAAATTCCAACGGAATAAATTGGCACCTGTCGAACCATTTATATTATTGGGCAATACGGGAAAAACATTGCAATTGGGTAAGGAAGAAACGGAATCGATACGGGCAATGGGCGGACACACATAGGCTTGAATGGGTTTAGTAACTATATCACTATAACAAAAATAATGAGCACACATCAATGAGGCGGATGTAATCAAACCTGTATCATTGAAAGATATTTCATTATAATTTCCCACATTTAAGGTTATATTTTTGCCATTACGAAACCATACCCAGACATTAGCGGGAGCATCTCCGATTAAATTCCCGAAATTGTCCAATGAGTCGTAAGCCACAACCGGCATTCTAAATTCACTTTTACAAACTTGAGTCGGTGTGGAAGTAAAACTGCATAATGGTTTAAATCCTATCATTAAAGTTTGTGTACTTTTACCCACACATCCCTGTGAACTTGTAGCAATAACTTCCACTTCAAATATTCCGGTATCATAATAGGTGTATGATGCAGTGTCACCATAAACGAGTGTAGAATCTCCATTCCCCCATCGCCATTTCGAATGTATAATTTTAAAAATCGAGTCTGAAACACCTGCATGAACAGGTAATGTTGCACATCCGCCGGGAAAACGATCAATACCAATTATTGGTCTAAAAGGTATGATGGCTACCGAACCCATAGCCACAGGCAACTTACATCCGTAGGGTGTTACTATATATGCATTTACTCCCCAAGTTCCGTATTGACCATAAGTATAAGTAACGGTATCGCCTTTTAGAAGTATGGAACTATCACCTCTCACATCCCAGACTGTTTGCCCTAAACCTCTATTGTCGCTTGAAGCATAGACCGTTCTATTTTTAAAAGTTATAATGGCGTTGGTATCGCAATGCAAGGTTGGATTGACTAAGATTACAGGAGGAATTGAATCGTAAACGGAAATATAATTTGTTTTTACAAGCGTATCTTTACAACCTAAGCTGTTCGTAGCCATTAGCGTTATGGTGTATTTACCCGATTGTGTATAAATATGTTCGGTTTTCATACCTATACTATTACTTCCGTCTCCAAACCGCCAAGCATATTGAATGCCATTTGAAGCATTGAATGTTATTTTTGTATGGATGTCGCAAACAATGGTATCGGATGCCGTGAAATCGGCATGGAAGACATAAACCGAAATATAATCCTGTTTGGTTAGAGTGTCTTTACAACCTTTATCGCTTGTAACTATCAAGCTAACATCATGATCTCCTATTCCGAAGGTTTTGTTCGGGGAATTGCTGTTAGAGGTTGTACCGTCGTCGAAATGCCAAAATGAACTCACATGGCCTGATGACAGGTTGGTGAAAGTAGTGCTTTTGGTTTCATTTGAATTTTGTATACAAAACAAGGAATCGGCTATAAAATCAGCTTTGGGTTTTGGATAAACGGTTATATAAGACGACTTTTCCGTTTTGGTGGCACAACCCATTTGATTATATGCCGTTAATGACACTTTATATAAACCGGCTGTATGAAAAGTATATACAGGATTAGAGAGTGTGGATGTTCCACCGTCGCCGAAATCCCATAAGAGATTTTTTATGGCTGCGCCTCCGGGAATAATCGTATCAATAAAAGTAATACTTCCGTGTTGACAAATCGCTGTAAGGTTTGAAGAAAAATTCACATAAGGACCTGTGGATGCATTAATGTAATTTGAAATAGTTTTGGTTTTTTTGGTCGAATCGGCATAAGTAACGGTTAATTTTACCGTAAAAGTGCCGGAATGATTGTATACATAAGTAGGATGCTGCAGATAGATGGGTGTTGAACCATCGCCCATATCCCACTCCCAATCAACGGGAGTTCCGCTTGATAAATCGGTAAACGACACCTGCATGGGAACACAACCTTTGGTAGTATCAGCCACAAAATCGGCAGTTTGCGAATACACATTGCAAAGCATGAAAAATAATTGAAATAATATGATGTATAATTTCTTCATACAATTATTATAATATTTACCTTTTTATATTCCCATTACTACTAATCAATAATATTTTTTGCAAATATAATTATTTTTTTAAATTAACCTTGTTCTAATTTATTTAATGTTATTTAAATTCTACCCGAGCAACAGATGATTCAATCATCGTTTTTGTTGCTTATTCAGCAGGATAAATTGATTCTTCTGATTTTATAAAACAAGTCGTAGTTATATGTATAAAACTTGCTCATGGGAAAATATGAGACACAGTTAAACCCTGATTCAGCATTAGAAAGAAATAGACGAATTTTTCCGCGGCGGACGACCCCCTTGAAACAAGTTAGGTTCAAAAAAATACTGCCTTGGTTTGCGCGTGAACCTAGTCTCGTTCAGCGTGAACGTAACTAGGTTCAAACTCCAACCAAGGCACGATTTTTCGCAAGCAAGCTTGGTTCAGGGGGGGTGTCCGCGGCGGATTGTAAATAATTGATATTGTGATGTTTTCTATCTGCAAATTCCGGAAAATAAGCCCCTATATACGCTTTATTATCTAGGCGTATTGTTTCTCATAGGGCATTAAATTTTATCAAATGAAAATTCATCCCAATCCAAGGACACAGGGAATTGAGATCGATAACGGGTCAATTCATCTTTGTGTAAAGTTATACAAAACAATTCCTCCCTATCACTGCTTACCGTCAAAGGACGCCCGAGAGGATCAAGCACCAGCGACTGTCCTGTATATTGCAAATGATTGCCGTCCTCTCCTACTCTATTCACAGCCACAACGTAAGACTGATTTTCTATGGCACGTGCTTGCAGCAGGGTATTGAAAACTGCCATCCGGGAACTTGGCCAATTGGCAATATAAATCAAGCAATCATATAAAAAATCATCTCCTTTTCGTG
>MWCE01000163.1 GCA_002069895.1 Bacteroidetes bacterium ADurb.Bin234
AAATTATCTTGAGATTGAGTTAAAATACGATCAGAACCATCACCTCCAATAACCACATCATTACCATTTCCAGTCACAATGATATCATTAAATGTTAATCCTTCAAAACCATTTTCTAATGAGAAGCCTGTAGAGAAAGCTTCTACAACATCATCCTCTCCATCTCCGTTTTGTTCAGATAGAATAACCTTTGCATTATCACCAAAGACAAGATCGGCATCTAATTCACCGTACCTGACATCACCAAATGAGGCTATAATATCATCACCGATACCACCAATGATAATATCTCGGCCACCTCCAGAACTGATGACGTCATTTCCACCTAATGCATCTTGAGATGAAGTCAATATATCCTTTGCATGGTATGTTCCTTTCACTTGAACACCAGCGATTCCAGGTAAGTTTAAACCATCTAAATAGGGGTTTGTTCTTCCATCTGTAATACTAATTTTTATTCGATCTGAAGAAATACCAGTAAAGATAACACAATTAGCAGCAATTGCTTCAGCAGCCGTTTGGGCTGTTGAAACAACATAAGAGCCATTAAAGGTATGATTTTTTGAATCATCGACATAATAGCTTTGAACCTCTTGATCATCTACATAAAGAGTGATTCGACGAATGCTATTTTCAAAAGAGGAATGCTGCTCTGGAATATCCAAATACACCACAACGTCATATTGTGAAAAATGCGGAGCAAGGCCATCAATTTCAACTCCAAGACTATTTCCATTTTGGTTATTTGGAGCGGTTGTAATAAGACCAGAACCCATCAACGTCGCATCTCCTGCAGGAACATTCGATGGAATGTATTGAGAATAACCTTGTAATTGAATCGCATTATCGGTAGATGTCACACGATTATTTTCAAAACCACCGTATGAAATAGAAATACCCGTAATACGTTCTCCTGAAGACAAAAGAACAGATTCTTCAGCATCATTACCATAAGTTCCAGATAATGATCCAGAAATGTTATTCCAATTTGTGGCGGCATATTCAGAAACACCTGCTACATTTGAAGGAGCAATCCCCGTTGAAGAAGGTCCCTTAAAGTTAAAGCTAATCGTGCCTTCTGTTTCAATAGAACCATCATATAGAGATGCAGTGCCGCCAAAGGTTTTAGAACCATTGTCGCCAAGGATAATATCGGCATCGTTAGAATAGTGATCGCGAACAGTAGTTCCAAGACGTTCATCTACTCCTGTAGTAATCTGATCATGCCCGACTCCACCAAAAACAATATTTTGGCCATGTTTGCCGGCAATACTTCCTATCCTATTTATTACAATGGAGCGTATTATAATACTAGCTATTTTAATGTTGATTATAATAATTATTATTCAACAGGTTCTTATATTGCTTATGCCAATTCACCGATATCCACACTTAACAGTTTGCGTTTAACCACGCTTCAAGACAATAATTCTTTAAGTGAATATCCGGGATTTATTAATCCTACCATTAATTTACAAACAAGCGGTAACACCATGATAGTAACACCATTGATTAACTACGACATTAATGGAACCATCAGACAAACCGTTACTAATATGGGCTGTTATCATGATTTTAAAGCAGTAGCATTAGATGCAAAACTTGAAAGTATAGTTTCTCCTACTCAAAATATGACTATAGGACTTACTACTCCGATAGAAGTGAAAATCACTAATTTCGGAACTACCAATTTAGATTCCGTTAAAATATATTGGACGATAAACGGAGGCACGCCTAATGTGTATAATTGGACCAACGGTCCGCTTACTTTCTTTAATACAACTCCGAGTATTACATTAGGCACTTTTGTCCCTCAATCGGGACAGAATACCATAACGGTTTACGTAACACAACCCAACGGAGGAATCGATTTAAACACCATCAATGACACTTTATCAGTAGCTGCTTATTGTTGTGATTCCTTGTTAAGTGGCGTTTACACTGTAGGTACCGGAAGTGATTTTAATAATGAATCGGAAGTGATGACTGCATTATACAAATGCGGTATCAAAGGACCTGTTGTTTTCCGCTTTGCCAATGGTTTATACGGCGGTTTAACATTTTCGGCTATTCAGGGAAGCAGCTCAACCAATACCATCACATTTACTTCGGTAAGCGGTAATGCCGACGATGTTAAATTTTTAGTTTCAACAGGAGATGCTTTAATGCTTAATAATACGACTAACTTGATTTTCGATCACATTACTTTTGATGCATCAAATGATATTAATGGTTGCGGAGTGAAGTTTATAGGTTTGGATTCAAATATATTGTTTACGGGATGTAATATCAAAGCCGACCCGAACACTACCAATAACCAGTCGGCAGCCGTATATTACGGAAATACCAGTGGAAGTAATAATTATTTAAAAAATGTAAACTTTATAAATAACAAAATCGATGGAGGATATTATAATTTTTATCTCTACTATCCTGCATCAAGTTCCACTTATATGGCTTCATCGGGGATGTCAGTTACCATCGACAGCAACATTATGACCAATTCCTATGCAATGGCATTATATTCGTATTACTACGCACGATATCCCAGCATTTCATATAATACCATCTCTTCCCGTACATTCGGAACAGTTTCATCTTCTTGGTATGGATTATATTTTTATTATTATCAAAATGCCGACTCAATAATAGGAAATAAAATAAGATCTGAAAATCTTAACATCCAACAAGCACGCGGAATTTATATTTACCGTTATTTTAATTCTACATCTTATAATGGAATTGGAAACAGTTTGTTGGCTAATAACGAAATTAAATTATACGGGACAAATTCTTCAAGTAATTATGATTATTTCTGTGGTATGTATATTTATTATCCTTATGCTAACGTAAACATATATCATAATTCCATTTACTTATACCGAAGCAATTCCAGCACAACTTATGGGGCTTGTATTTATCCCTACAACACAAGCACTTCATATATTGTTGATATAAAAAACAATAATATAGGAACTTCGTTAACATCAGGAACAAGTCAATATTTATATCCAATTTATTTTTCTTCATCAACCTATGCAGGGAGTTCGTATTGCACAAGAGATTACAACAATTATTATAATGCAAACAGTTCAACGATAGCATATGCGGGAGGAGATCGTACACTTGCCACATTACAATCAAGTTTTTCTCAAGATGCCAATTCGGTGAATGTAGCTCCTTCATATATGAACATCAATAACAGTTTGGAATTAAAAGCAAGCGGAAATTCAAGTTTAAACTGTCCTCGTTTATCAAATATTTTAACCGATTTAAGAAAAAATTCGCGGGGAAGCACTACCTATATGGGATGTTATGAGCCATTTAGTTTAGATGCAGCCATTGATACGGCAAGTGGAACTCCAACCTATGTACCCTCCTATCAAAGCATTTCCATATCAGCATCTCTTTTAAATGCGGGAATTAACCCTTTAACAAGTGCCTTGATTACATGGCAATTTAAAGATACTACACGTATTCCTATTCCTTGGTCAGGTTTACTAGCCGGTGGTTCAAGTGCCAATGTT
>MWCE01000164.1 GCA_002069895.1 Bacteroidetes bacterium ADurb.Bin234
TTTAAATGTTTTCCATTCTTTTTTGTTATCGTCGGTAATTTTAAGAAAGTAAGTAGCTTTTGCATAGTTTCCCATAGCAATTTCTGTTTCTTTTTCCGTAATACACTTACTTTCTAATAAATTTCCCGTAATATCATATAAATGATAATGCAAAGAACGGATGTTTGCATCCTTCGCATCATCCACCTTCAATATTACAACATTATTGACCGGATTAGGATAAATGTCGTAACGTAATGAAATATCGTTGGCTTCTTCAATCCCAATAACGACAAAGATTTCATAGGGTTGTTGAACGCCCTGTGTGAGCGAAGCTGTTGAGGAAGATGCAGTAGTATATACAACTTGACCAACAGAATAACTAATTGAACCGCCACTGCCCGAAGCATCTCCACCGGAACTTAAAACAGCGGTTTGAGCTTGCAAACCAAAACAAAAAGCCACAAGCAAAATTAACATAAATGATTGCTGATGTTTCATTGGACTTAATTTTTTATTTTTTGCAAATGTAATGTTTTTTTTTATAAATATTAAATAATCAAATATTATTTTTTATATTATTCATTTTCAGTTAAAAAACATTTTCTTCATTTCACATACATCATTAAACATAAGTTTGAATATCAATTCTTTTTTGTAAATAATTTTTATATTCTACATGCAACATTTTTTATATTTATACATCTACAAAGAAAAAATGAATGTTTTTGTAAAAAATTATAAAAAGTTGTCATGAAAACAAAGTCTTTTTTATTTACAATGCTTATCCTTATGGTAAGTTACTCGCTTAAAGCTCAGTTGAGTTCAGCATGTCCTAATTTGGATTTCAGTCAAGGTACATTTAATGGATGGATTTGTAAAACATCAACTTCACAAAACCAAGCAAGTACATCATATAGTGATTTAACATGGACGGGAAGCATTCCTGTTCCAAATCGCCATACCATTATGACCAATATTTACGGATATGATCAACACACTTGTAACGGGAATCCTAATTCACAATTAACCCTTGTTCCCAATGGATTTAACCAAAGTGCAAGAGTCGGAAATGATTACACCTTGTTTGAAGCTGATGCCATTATTTACCGAATGACAGTTGACACTAATAATGTCTTGATGCTATTGCACTTCGGTGTTGTTTTTAATGACATAAACCATTCCCCGTATCATCAACCTTGCTTTGAATTTCGTATCCAAGATTCGACAGGTAAACTTTTAAACATTGGATGTAGCCGTTATTTTGTAGTTTGTGATGCCGGCATTCCCGGATTTATTGAATGTTCCCCATATTTGCGTTGGAGAGATTGGACTACCTTTGGGGTAGATTTATATGATTTAATTGGTCAAACTATTGATATAGTTGTATCTACATCCGATTGTGGAGAAGGTGGACATTACGGCTACGCTTATGTAGTAGGAGAATGTAGCCCAAAGGAAATTAAAGTCCAATATTGTGAAAATTCCATTGTTGCCCGTTTGGAGGCTCCGAATGGTTTTGTTTCCTATACATGGCGTGATTCTAATGGAACTATTATTGGAAATAAACAACGCCTTAGTGTACTAAATCCAGTCTTAGGCAGTGAATATAATGTTACTATGCAATCAGCCTTAGGTTGCACTTCTATATTAAATGTAAAAATTGAAAAACAAACAATAAATCCCGATTTTATTTGTGATTCAACAAGCCACCAATGCTATCCTAGCGGGGTAACTTTGACTTCAAATGCCACTTCGCAAGGAAGCAAAATTGTTTCTTTTGATTGGACCATATCAAAAATCTACGGGGCCGCTCAAACGGAATACTACGGAACCGATACCACTTTTACTTACTTTTTTAATGATACCGGTTATTATAAAATTTCTCATACGGCGATTAATGAACACGGATGCCCCGACACTTCTTCCATTATCGTTTATTCTTATCCAGCAATTGATGTAAATATTAACGCTCCTTCTCTTATCTGCAAAAACACCGAAACCGAAATCACAGCTTCAGGTGCCGATGCATATGAATGGACAGGTGTGAAACGCGTGCATTCCGATTCTTCGGCCATTATCGACCAAGCAGGCACATATATTGTGAAAGGAACTAATGCTCAAGGGTGTGCTTTTGATACGATTGAAATCAACAATATTGATTATATCATTCAATATACAAGTGAAGACAACAACTGTTTGGGAGATACCAACGGCAAAATAAACATTACACATATTATAGGGGATTATGTAGTCCCTGTGAAACACTATTGGGAAGATTTAGGTTATACTAACGGGGCTTCTTTATCACAAAGAAACAATCTGCCGGCAGGCTCTTATGTAGTATATTCTATTGACGGATTGGACTGCTATCGTTACGATACCATCATTATCAATGACGGATTACCGCTTGGGAGCATAAATCCCATCACAGGCGATTCTATTATTCAACAAACAGGCTATTACACTTATACCATTGATGCAGTTCAAGAAGCGGATGCCTATCATTGGAGGGCCGATGAAATCACTTTAAACGGAAACATCAATCTCTTAGATACAATTACTGTTGATACGATGGTTATTGTTCCTATGTTAAATTCTAATCCCGTCGAATTAAATGTCTTTGCTTTCAACACTTGCGATTCAAGCGACACCTCCTCTTTGACCATTCAGATGAAAAACAACATCATTGAAAGAATCGACAACGACAACCTCAACATATTCCCCAATCCCACCTCCGATCAATTAAACATTCAGAGCAAACATGGCATGGTGGATGAAATTACCCTGTTTGACGTTGTAGGGAAAGAAGTCTTAAAACAATACATCCATGCTACGGAATGTACGATTAACCTTAACAACTTGCACAATGGCTTGTATTTTATTCGGATTAAAACCGAAAATGCATTGTCAACGTATAAGATTTTGAAAAAGTAATTATACGTTCACATACCTTGTTTTTGTACCATTTTTTACCTATGTATATACAAACTTGATTCATATAGCAGTTCCGTTTTATACGTGATTCGTTAAAACATCTTTGCTGGTTTCACTATTCTACAAGCAACATTTATAAAATAAATTCATCTTAAAGATAAATTTAAAACCCCGAATAATGAAACCAATCAAAAAAACAATCCGTATTTTATTTTCACTCCTAATATCCGGATATATAGTGCACGCACAAAACAACGCTCAATGTCCGAATTTGGATTTTAGTCAAGGCAATTTTAACGGATGGACTTGCAAAATAGCGAGTGTACTATATAGACCAAGTACTGCATACAAAGATTTAATATGGACAGATACTACACCTGTTTTGGGTCGTCATACTATCATGACCGATATTTACGGCTATGATCAACACACATGTAATGGAAATCCGAATGCACAATTATCCCTTGTTCCCGATGGATTTAGTCAAAGTGCAAGAGTAGGCTACAACAACACTATGTTTGAAGCCAATTGTATTGTATATCAAATGACGGTCGACACAAACAATGCCTTAATATTATTGCACTTCGGTATAGTATTTAACGATTCCGAGCATCCAGCGCCTTATCAACCCAGCTTCGAATTGCGTATCCAAGATTCTGCTGGCAACCTTTTAAATGTCGGATGCAATCGTTACTTTGTTGTTTACGATGCCAGTATACCCGGATTTATTGATTGCGGAACAGACATACGTTGGAGAGATTGGACCACCGTTGGTGTAAGTTTATTTGATTTAATGGGACAAACTATTTACATTGTTATGGCTACCACCGGTTGTGGTCTAGGGGGGCATTACGGTTATGGATATGCAGTCGGAGAATGCCGCCCGATGGAAATTCAAGTCCAATATTGCGAGGGTACCACCGTGGCACGTTTGGAAGCTCCCGAAGGCTTTGTCTCTTACATCTGGAAAGACTCTAACGGCACTGTGGTAGGTAACCGTCAAAAACTATCTATTCCAAATCCTCCTAACGGGGCTACATATACCGTTACCATGCAATCCGCTATCGGCTGCACTTCTACCCTGTCGTGCGTGATAGAAAAAACAATGATCGCTCCCGACTTTACATGCGACTCACTTACCAACAGCTGCTACCCTACCACCGTGCATCTCGCTCAATTTGCTTACGCCTCAAGCTCCGACGTTGCCTACTGGGATTGGAATATATCTAAATACAGCCAAAACAATGGAACGGAATATGTTAGTAGCGACTCAGCCTTGAGTTATACCTTCCAAGATACCGGTCATTATAAAATATTATTTACCGTTTATACCGAAAGCGGATGCATCGACACTTCCTCCGTTATTGTTTATTCTTATTCAAATATTAATGTAAACATAAACGCCCCTCCTCTCATCTGTAAAAACACCGAAACCGAAATAACAGCTTCGGGTGCCGATGTATATGAATGGACAGGCGTGAAACGCGTGCATTCCGATTCCTCGGCCATTATCGACCAAGCTGGTATATATATTGTGAAAGGAACCAATGATATAGGCTGCGCCTATGATACAGTCGAAATTGATAACATTGACTTTGACATTCAATATAAACGTGTGGATAATCCCTGTTTTGGCGATACAAAAGGACAAATAAACATTACATCCGTTTCAGGTAATTATATAGCACCTTTACATCACTACTGGTTAGATTTGGGCTACAGCAACGGACCTTCATTATTAGAAAGAAAGAATCTCAAAGCAGGTACTTATGTAGTATATTCTATCGACAATATGGGCTGCTATCGTTACGACACCATTAACATTCATCAACCGGAAATTTTAGGAAAGATTAATCCTATCATCGGCGACACTTTGCTCAGACCCCTCGCCTATTACAATTTTCATCTCGCATCGGTGCAAGGTGCTTTAGGCTATCATTGGAAAGCTGACAAAATCACAGACAAGGGAAAAGAGATTCTTTTAGATACTATTACTGTCGACACCTTGATAATCATTCCTGTTTTTAGCATAGACCCTATTGAACTAAGCGTTTATGCATTTAACAACTGCGATACTACACACAAAACATCCTTAAAATTAACATGCGATTACCGTACGGAATTCATCAGCATTTGTCCTTCGGAATTACCATTATTTTATAAAAACAATGTTTTTACCAAAGAAGGCTATTATGAAGTAATCTTTGAAAATGAACAAGGAAACGACAGTCTTATCACCCTACTTCTAAAGGTTCTTCGCTTACCCCAAAGACCCGACAGCATCATGGGCAACAGCTTTATTAATAAGTTCGGTTATCATTCCTACCATATCAAACCAGTAGAAAACGCTTCGGAATATGCTTGGTATATGTCCAATTTACACTGGCTAATCAACAAACCCGACAACAACGACTCCATCTCTTTATTCATTCCAAACGGTGGTCATGGCATACTTTCCGTTGTTGCCATCAATGAATGCGGTATGTCGGCAGCTACCCAATTAAACATTACTTCCGGCTTACATATTAACGATAACGGTAATACCTATAATATTTCCGTATATCCCAATCCGGCCGAAGATATGATTACTATAAACGTGCAACCTACTATCTTTGAAAACTATGAAATTTATTTGTATGATATCTATGGTAAACTTTTATTGAAAGAAAACATCTCTGATCCATCTGCAACTATAAACATTTCACCTTTCGTTTCCGGTATCTATTTCCTGAAAATTAAGATTGACAATCAAAACACACATACGGTGAAGGTGTACAAGAATTAAATCATCTTAATATATGCAAACAAGAGGATATAGTGAATTATGAATTGAGAATTTTAAATCAGATTCTGACTATAATCAATCCCATGTATGGATATTAGAAACTATAACTCTTTCTTGTCGACAACACAAACACAGGTTGTGTCCATAAAATCATTTTATCAAGTTGCAATTGTATACGAACATATTTCTCGGAGCCATCGAAAACATAAGTAGCTTCCGATACATTGGTATCGCTTTTCAACACTTTCCCTTCATATCCCAAAAAGCTAATCGTTAGGCCGGTGTTATTAGTACTAACCTTAAGATGTCCGTCTTTAAGAGATATACGGTCAATTTCTATTGTATTGATACGTTTTTCAGGTAAATAACCAACACCATTCACACAGAAATAATTTCCTTTTATTATGTTAGCCCAAATATTTTCTTTTGTTTTCTCTTGGCAATTCACTACTATCCATCCGGTTTTTAAGTGAGAGAGTCGATGGAAGTCATCCACTGCGAGCGCAAACACTTTATACCTTTTCGAAAGCAATAAGTCCCATTCACTTGATTCGGGCATTCCATTGTTCCAAACTTCTAAAAAAGTAAGACCTTCGAGCGTAGAAGCCAATTTTTTATTCTCAGGAGTCCAAGGATGAGCGTAATCAAGAATATTAAACCCATTCACGGCAAATTGTTTGATCAATACATTTATTTTTTTCCCCAGTAATGAAACTTCATTGGCATAATACACACAAACATGCTGATAAGACGTTGAATGCTCGTAGCTGTTGCCCATCCAGATCAAGGTATTCAATGCCGGTTCGGGAGTAATCACGTTATGGTCGGTCATCGTCCAGAAATCATATCCAACCGAAGCCAAATACCAGGCAACAGAATCGGGAGAAAACAATCCGTCGGAATTGGTACTGTGAGCATGCATTTGCCCTTTTAAGCGTAATACGCTACCCCAGTCGGTGTCTTTATAGGGATTATATATACTTAATATTCTGTTCCCAATAATGATTTCATCATTCCCTTTACCATTTATATTGTCTTGTGAAAAGACTTGAACACTTATAATCAATGATATAATAGTAAGAAATACGTTCCTCATATATAAATTTATAAAATATGATTAAACTTAAATGTAATTATTAAATATCGTAAGGGATTAGTGGTGCAAAAATAAACAAAATTAAGATTGATTTTTTAGCATGGTAGTTCTATATGAATTATGTCTAATATTGATGTTGAGTGAAGCGAAGAATCATTTGAATACATCGGACAATTCAAAAAGCTGTCAGCTATCTGCTATCAGTTTTCAGTTTTTCAATGCGTTGACTTTCTTCACTATTCACTTTCACCTTTTACCTCTTTTTAACCGCAAAGAACGCAGAGGTTTTACGCAAAGTACGCAAAGTGACATACACAACCTTCACTTAATTTTTCGGATAAAAAAAATTCTCTGCACTTGGGACATTTATTTAGTTATCAGTTTTAAGTGACTTGTCTTAAAAAAAGTTTATTTTTTTGTTTTACTTAGTTATGTTTTTTTATATTTTTGCACCTGCTAAAAACAACTGAATGTTTATGTTTAATTTGGATATTGTTCTGTAAACAATCTGTACTTTTTGTATAGATTGTGTTTTGGTTTGTTCTCGGATACTCCTTTTCGAGAGCAGTTTTTTATTGAGTTAATGTAAGTTTTAAATCTGCTTATAACGATAAAAGTATTGTAATGCTTTTCGTGTATGCAACAAAACAAAAAAGATATGAATAACGAAGAACCAAACATTCACAATTTTGACTTAAACATTATATATGAATATTTTTCAGAAACAGCGCGACAAGGGCCCGGAAATGGCAAAGAAACACTCAAAGCATTGGGATTTATAGACGGTCTTACCGAAAAGTCGAAAATTGCCGATATTGGTTGTG
>MWCE01000165.1 GCA_002069895.1 Bacteroidetes bacterium ADurb.Bin234
CTATCGGTTAATGCACCGATTCCACTTAACCACACATCGACATAATTATATCCATTTTGATAGATGATACTTCCCAAACTTAAGGTATCGGATTTTAGAGAAGCCAGATTACCATTCCAATTAATGGTTGGTTGCAAAACATGATTTATGCTCCAATTAATGGTGGCTGCATGAATGGTATCTAAACCGGCATTTAATAACACTACTTCCAACATACTTGTATCGCCCAAATGAGCAGGCATATCTAAATGCAGTATTTCTGCAATGGCTCCATTCGAACTTAGCAAGGGAGCTGTATAACATCCCATGTAAGTACGTGAGGTTCTATTCATTCCTTCAATGTCATGATTGACATTCGGCATCATATAACAATAAAAACCTGTATAATTAGATAATTTTAAATTTGTTGTAACATCAACAAAAGAAGGATTCACACTGATAGAATTAGCATCCTGTCCGGTAGCCGATTGCCAAGAGGACAAAGAAGTATGAGCACTTGAAATGTAACCAACATTGGAACTGCCATACAAACAATTATAATCGGAAGTAAATGGTGTTGTAGTTCCACTAATATAAATCGGATAACCGGAAGATGTGTTAACCAATAAATTATTTTTTATTGTATAATTAGCCCCGGTATTATTAACAATATAAATATTTCTTGAATCACCGCTTCCCGACATATGTATACTATTATTTATAATATCAATAATACCTGCTGATGTTGAATAAATACCATAATATGTACCACTTGTAATACCTATTATTTCATTATTTGCAAACAAAGAGGGGTTTGTAGTAGTTCCCACATTATATAAATAAGCTCCATAAAAATACGTAAAAGATGTTTTTGCATGAATTTTATTTCCAATTGCATTAAAATTGCAATTATACAAACGAGTACCATACCAATACGTATGAGCATTTATTGATCTTGAAAGCATGGTATTATAAGAAATACTTGAAAAATCAGTATAATAGAAATAAGTTGCGTAATAATATTGATCAAAAACTATGTTACTGTCAAAAATCACATTGGTGCCATAAGCAGAGGTTCCTGTTCCCCCGTAAAAATAAATACCGTAATAGCCCCCTTCAATTGTATTTCCAATAAAACGAACATCATCCACAAGTCCTGCACCTGAAGCTTTATAAATAGGAGCAGGAGAAGCAGTAGATGAAGTTCCCGTTTTATCTCCTATAAAATGAATATTTCTTATTTCAACATTATCGGCGATACCGGTAAATTCTATACCATAATCATTATTACTTGTATTATCAATGGTTATATCTTTAACAATAAAATTATTTGTATTATTTAAGGTAATACCGGCATCGGCAGCAGGTTTTAGGATTACACTGTCCCTGTTACCGCTTAAAGAAGTAATGGTAAGGGTATAATTACCCATAATATCGGCTAAATCGGTGAAATCCCAATTTTCAGTATAAGTAGCATTTTGCAGTTTAAGGGTAACATCCCCGTTAACACCACATTTGGAACCAATGAAAAAAGCATCATTAATACTGGGCACATTGGCTCCTGGGGCTGTTCCAACAATAAAATCACCGCTAATAGGACCGTAACAACCATAAGAAACAACACTTAAAGTGTCATCCCAAGTGGTAGTATCAACCACTCCGTTTGGCATTCCAACCCAAACCACAATGGTGTCAAACATATTATAACGTTGTGTATAATATCCTAAGGTAATGGTATCGTTAAAATCTTCCAATAAATATCCTCTCCACACCACCGGCGATTGCAACACATTATTTACCGACCAATTAATAATACAAGAATCCAAATAATCAAGACCTTTATTCTTAATGGTTACTTTCACGGGTTGCGTGCCTCCAACCGTTCCTTCCATAGGATTATCAATGGAATGTAAAGCAACGGCATTGCTATCAACAACTCCGGCAGGTCTATTAATATAAAATCCTCCGTTAGCACTATTGGTATTAGCTACCAAATCGGAAGCCACGACAACATAAGTCAAAGTAGTTCCGTAGAAATGTTGAGGAATGGTGGCTGACCATATCGAATCGCCTACGATGGCCGTCATCACGATAGAATCATTGGTAGTTACTCCGCCAATTGTAGCAGAATAATATAATTTAGGTGTTAATAAAGGAGCAAAGGTTCGGGTAGCTGCTTTTGCTTTAATTAAAAAAGGACCGGTATTATAAACCGTGTCACTATAAGTTGTTAATAAATTCACCACGGGAGGAGCTATCGGATTAACCGAAGCATTGATTTGGAAATTATCAATCAACCATCCGTACACAAAATAGGTTCCCAAAACACTTCCGCGGGTTATTTTGAAACGAAACTGTACCCGGGCAAATGAAGCTTCATCTGAAATATTAAACTGTTCGGTTTTCCACCATCCGTTAAGTGGTGTAGCTAATGAATCGCCCGGTTGCCAATCAGCGTAACTAGCATGGCTGAATCTAGCGTTGGTGTAAATACCACTACCTTGATAAGATGAAGTAGGGATAGGTTTCCAAGTTGAACCTATAAAGTCTTCACGATATTCTATTTGACAAATATCACTGGCTGAAACTTTACAAATATGACTAAAGGTTAACCATACATATCCATAGGATTGCAAATCATAAACAGGAGAAATGATAATTGAAGTATCGCCCGCATTGTTAGTAATAGGGACAATACCTCTGTAAGAGGTATGACCGCCTGCATACAAATTTGTATCAGCTTTCCATGAGTTTGATGGAATGATTGTCCATCCTGAAAGCGTACTTTCAAAAGTTTCGTTGACAATTGAAACGATTTGAGTTTTCGCAGTCATTAAGCTGAAAAAACATAAGACAAATAAAATTTTTAGCTTCATTGTTTTTAATATTTAAAATTATTTTAATTAATTACTTATATATTTCTCTGATAAACCATACTTTATTAATGACGGTTTATTTATATTTTTCGGGTGCAAAGATATATTTTTTTTCAACATCTTTTCTATTATTTTTTATATGTTACAGTAGAATATACTTGATATATTTATTGTTAGAACCATATATTTATTTTCCATAATGAATTATTAACTATTTATATTTTTTTTATAATCAATTTTATACTAAGAATTTTATGCCTAGTTTACATTGATTACTCTTGCGTTAATCTAATAAAATTTCTTGAATTTTCATAATTTAATCTTTTTTATAATAATTATATAAATAATGTACAAAAATCTTTCCAAAAAAATATGTTACGCATAGGTTATTATTATATGATTGATTTTATGTGTTTTAAAATATTAATATCAGATATAAGAAATTTATATATAAATTTGCAGTCCGAAAAAAAAACATACATGAAAAGATTTATTATTAGCAGTATCATTATATTAAGTGTTTTCAACGCTTGTGCTTCTTATATATTAATCCCGATGGATAAAACACAACGAAATCATTTGAAAGCTTATGGAATAGCCTATTGGGCTTTAACCAAAGAGATAAATGTCAGTTGGTTGTTAAATTATCGCGGTGGCAGTTTTATGTGTATTTACACTTCATCGGTTGAAGATGAATGTTTGATACGAAACGTAAGTTTTCAAATCATAGCCGATGTGCAAGCAACCGCCATTTTAAGTGAAATTGCCCAAAGCGATGTAAATATGAATGAAATAAAACTCACCAAAGCACCTAAAATAGCGGTTTATTCACCAAAGAACAAGCTTCCATGGGATGATGCCGTTACCCTGGTGCTTACTTATGCGGAAATTCCTTACGATGTTATTTATGACGAAGAGGTGTTAAGCGGCATACTGCCTACATACGATTGGTTGCATTTGCATCATGAAGATTTTACCGGACAATATGGTAAATTCTGGGCAAACTACCGTAATGCCGACTGGTATATTAATGATGTAAGTGAAAACGAAGCCACCGCCCGAAAATTAGGCTTTACCAAAGTTTCACAATTAAAATTAGCCGTTGCAAAAAAAATTCGGGATTTTGTAGCCGGCGGCGGATATATGTTTGCCATGTGCTCTGCTCCCGATAGTTTTGATGTAGCCCTTGCCGCTGACGGTGTGGATATTTGTGATATCCCCTTCGACGGAGACCCAATCGACCCGCAAGCTCAAAATAAATTGAACTTTAACAACACCTTTGCTTTTCATAATTTTAAAATATCAACCAATCCCTATGAATATGAAATCTCTACTATCGACATCAATCCGGCCAATCATTTAATGAATGTAAACAATGATTTCTTTACTTTATTTGAGTTTTCGGCCAAATGGGATCCTGTTCCAACCATGCTGTGCCAAAACCATTATCAGGTAATACGCGGGTTTATGGGTCAATCAACCGCTTTTAACAGAGATAACATCAAACCCAACATCATCATTATGGGCGAATCAAAAGCTTTTAATGATGTCCGCTATCTTCACGGCGAATACGGTAAAGGCACTTTTACTTTCTTTGGTGGACATGATCCGGAAGATTATCAACATTTTGTAGGTGACCCCCCTACCGACTTAAACCTATATCCCAATTCCGAAGGATACAGATTGATATTAAATAATGTGTTGTTTCCGGCTGCAAAAAAAGAAAAACAAAAGACCTAAAAAAATGCATATCGGCGATATCGCCGATATGCAAATCATCATGAATAAATAATAAGATATGTACTAGTTTTATTTCTTATTTTATGTTCAGCTTTTCATTTTCAATCAACACAAACGAAAGTGTTCCTTGGGCTGACAATTCTCCTTTCACTCTTGCAACAGCATCGACAAAAAAAGCCAAATTTCTACGACTAAGTATTTTTGCATTGATTTCGATTAAATCACCGGGTTTTACCTGCTTTTTAAATCTAACTTTTTCTATACCGGCATAAAAAGGCGTCTTGCCTTTCAGTTCATCTCCTATTAACAAACAACAGGATTGCGCCATGATTTCACATAATATTACACCGGGAACAACCGGATTCCCCGGGAAATGACCTTTTAAAAAATATTCATCTCCTTTAACATAATAGGTGGCGTGTGCAACATTATACTCGTCAATTTCGATATTATCAATCAAAAGCATAGGCTCCCTATGAGGAATAAAAGTCTTTATTTCTTCTCTTTCCATTAATAAAATAATTTTTAATAATCAACAGATTATTTTTATACTCAATTAATTTTTCTTATTGCAACGCTTGCGTTATGACCACCAAATCCCAAAGAATTTGAAATGGCAATGTTGATATCAGCTTTTCGGGCAATATTAGGGACATAATCCAAATCGCATTCCGGATCGGATTCCTGCAAACCTATAGTAGGTGCAATAATTCCTTCTTTTAAGGATAAAACACTTGCTATGAGTTCGGCAGCTCCTGCAGCTCCTAACATATGACCTGTCATTGATTTGGTTGAACTAATTAATGTTTGGATAGCTTTTTTTTCTCCCAAAGCAAGCTTTATAGCCATTGTTTCGGTTTTATCGTTTAAAGGGGTTCCAGTTCCATGAGCATTTATGTATAAATTATCGTTATCGGAATAACCTGCTTCTTCAAGTGCTAATTGCATGGCTTTAGCAGCACAAAGTCCGTCAGGTTTAGGAGCAGTGTAATGATAGGCATCGCAGGTGTTTCCATATCCGCACACTTCGGCATAGATTTTAGCATTACGCGCTTTGGCATGTTCATATTCTTCCAATATCAACACTCCGGCACCTTCGCCAATCACAAATCCTTGTCGTCGTTTATCAAAAGGAATAGAAGCACTTAAAGGATCCAAGCTACGCGATAATGCTTTTGCGTTACCGAATCCTCCAACAGCTAAGGGTGTTATGGAAGCTTCCGTACCTCCGGCAATAATAGCATCGGCATATCCGTGTTTGATGGCTCTGTAAGCCTCCCCAATGGAATGAGTTCCTGTTGCACAGGCGGTAACAACAGGTAAACAAGGTCCTTCCGCTTTGTGTGAAATGGCAATGTTACCGGCTGCAATGTTTGATATCATCATAGGAATAAATAATGGGGAAACCATACCCATACCATTTTCCAATAATTTTTTACTTTCGGCGTAAAAAGTATGAATACCTCCAACTCCTGA
>MWCE01000166.1 GCA_002069895.1 Bacteroidetes bacterium ADurb.Bin234
ACCGTAATCAGATTCATAGGGAATTTGAAAGTTGTTTCTATATATACTAATATTATAACCACCTTCAACAAGTATAGCGGTATTATTATCATTGAAATCGGTATAATGAATATCGGTAGCGTTTCCGTCTAAGATGCGAATACCAACATCAAAACCTGCAACATTGTTTCGTTCAGAACCCATAAAACTAAAATTGTCATTTAAAACAAAACCAGCCGAGGACAATGATTGTATGGCAGTTCCTTTATTGTTGACACTTGAAAAAGAACAGCTTCCAAAATGAACTCCTTCAACATCGTACAAATTCACATGTTGTTCAAATTCATCCAAATCAAATAAAGCATTGGTGTTTATCGTAAAATTGCACTGGGTAAAACCACTGACATTTCTCCATGCATGAACATTTTTAACCACATGATGCCGGCTATAAGGCCCAAATTCAACAGCTTTTAAATTATTGATAAAAGATGCGTTGCTTGCTTTTACAATACCGCCACCTTGATCAACAAGCCATGTCGGAGATTCATCAGGACGTTGCAATCCTACATTAATAGCACAGACTGCATTTTCAATCGTAGCTCCGTTTTTAAGTTCAATATACCCTTGCAAATTTTCATATTGTGAGGAATCAAAAGGATTACCTTCTACAAATATACCTTGCCATAATTCTCCGTTACAGGCATTGGTTAAGGTGCCGCCATCGATAATAAGTTTGCCACCGGGGTGGACGTAAATTGATGCTTGTGATACAAATTCTAAAGTACATAAAACTGTAAATGTTACCCCTGAGTCTATAACTATGTTTTGATACATTTTACGTGTATAATCCCATGTCGTATTTTGTGAAATAACATAAGGAGTTGTATGATATCCATAAGTACATTTCCTTAAAGGAGCAATGGATAAAGCACGATGAATTCTTCCTGCTTGTAAAGCAGAAATACTTTTAGTGTATTTCGTTCCTCCCATTAAAAAATTGGTACATGTATTAGTCGAATCATAAGGATTACAATCCCAGCCTGCATCATGCCAACACACACTTTGTTCATCAGGAGGAGAAGAACACCAAGCTTGAACATTATGACCAAATATATCCCATAGAAATTCAGGATGTGATAATATTAAAGATTTACTGTAATCATATGTATGATCAAGTCCAAAATTATGCCCAAATTCATGTGCCATATGTATGGCAAAACCAAATGTATTGATTGTATTTCCAGAAATTTGTTTAATTGTTAATATAGTCGGGTATGTTGCTCTAACACCATTTGAACGACCAGAATATCCTTGAGTTACATCTAATCCAAGATGATAACTGAAATTATTTAAACGTTCAGGATATTCTGCAATTAAGTAATTTTGAAAAGAAGTTTCATTATAACAATATGCTATGAACGAGTTATTATAATAATAAAAAGTATCTATAACAAAACGAACTTTGATATCCGATATAAATTGAGCATCAGGAATAGGATCGCTTGGAAGATGGTTATTAGAAAAAAAAACATTTAACCAATCAACAACTTGTTGTAAAGTGTCTCTATATTCAGGTGTATCCAACCATAAATTTCCCGTCCCATCATCTTTTCTCCATATATGAAAATTAATTTTAATATATACGATTGGGGTTGTGTTATTTGGAATAAAATTCGACATGAAAATATTTGAATCAGCTTGACTATTTGCAGTATAATAACAACTATCAATAACATAATCTTTACATTGAGAAAAGGAGTATGGTATTAACAATAAAAACAAAGAGATTAATGAAATTTTATTTTTCATGATTAGTTGATTTTTATAATTTTTTGACTGTTTATTTTTTTATTTTCTTTTATTGTATGTATAATATAAAATCCATTATAAAGAGTCGATACATCAATTGTTATTTGTGGTTGATTTAAAGGTACTCTTCTAACTTCTTGCCCTAAAAGATTACATATGGAAATAATACTATGATTAATTAATGCCATATTCTTAGTGCTAAGCGTTAAGTTGTTGCTTGCTGGATTGGGATAAATAGTTATAGCTGTTTCTAATTTTTTTTCAGCAATACTACCTCCGAAACTAACATCATAACAATCAGCATTTGAATCAAATTCCTTAACGGGTGTTTGATACATTAAGAAAGAATCTTCCTGATAACAAAGAAAATGAAGATGTGGCATATCCCATACATAGCAATCTGTCGTGCTTAACATACCCATAGAACTGCCGATGCCTTCTATCCAAAATTGCGAAGTTAAGAACATATCATTATTCCCTTTTATCAATATTCTTTTTCGTTCTGTACTATCATTCATATGTATTATCGAATCTACATCCGAAATATAAAAATTATTGTTAGATGCTACAGCTATTGTAATGGAGGGAACTCTTGTAATTTTGTTTATTTCTATTTCTAGTGTTCTATCTACACATTCAAAAGAAGCCACCGATATGGTATCTCCCAATTTCAAGGCAAAATCATAAAGTAAAAACTCCGTGGTATCCGTGCTTTTAAATAATTGGTTATGTCCATTATAACATACCCAAACAGGGTCTCGATAAATACCATACACACGTTTAGTAGCGGTATCATTACGTATGGCACAAAAATAGTTGGCTTTTGATACATCAAATTCAAAAGGACTCGTTTCCATCTGACGATATACTTTCAAATAAGTTTTATTATTAATAATAGTATCTCCATAGGTCATATATTTAAACGTATTAACTGACCATACACAATTGCTTTTAAAAGGAGTATACTCTTGTGAATAGGACATATTGCAAATAAGTATATATAGTATGCCAAGTGAAACACATTGTTTAAAAATGGATTTTTTTGTTTTCATCATTATTATTTTTAATTTTTATTATCTTCTTTTTATTTGTCAATTTTGCAGAATTTGCAGAATTTTTGTAAAAAGTATTGGTTTTCATATTTTAATATATTTTAACATTTCAGTTTGTTTTATATGTTGAACTTATTGAGAGTTTATTTTACGTTTTATATTTTGGTCTTTTATAAGACACTTCTGCCATTTACTACGAAGTGAAATATAATTTGATTTTTAATATTTTTTACAATTATTCTTTTTGCTTTTTATTCGAATCTTTTTTATTTGTCAGGACAAATCTATGCATTTATTTTAATATAAAATTCAATTTTTTTGAAAAATATTTGTTTTATTCTTTATCTCACTCTATCACAAAACCTTTATTAAGCATTGTTGTTTACCGTAAAATTGCAATCGGTAAAACTACTGGCATTTCTCGTTAAAGGTACTGTCCGAACGATTGTATGCCGATGGTAAGGCCCAAATTCTACAGCTTTTAAATTATTAATAAAAGATGCGTTGCTTGCTTTTACAATGCCACCGCCCAACACACACATTTGAGAATTTGCTCCTAAACGTCGTAATCCTACATTTATAGCACAAACGGCATTTTCAATCGTAGCTCCGTTTTTAAGTTCAACCATTCCTTGTAAACTTTCTGATTGTGTGGAATCAAAAGGATCACCTTCTACAAATATACCTTGCCATAATTCGCCGTTACAAGCATTGGTCAAAGTACCGCCGTCAATAATAAGTTTGCCGCCGGGGAGAATGGTAACTATAGCATTTTTATAAAAGTATAATGTAGAATTGGTAAATGTGGCTGTTGCATTGTTTTCTATTATTAATTCATTTAAAATAATATGATTACTTCCAATATATGAACAGTTAGATGAAATAATTAGTGTTTCGAGAGTATATGGAATACATTTGCATATCACTACACCATCTCCATCAGTAGGATAATCACAAACAGATTGACATTGAGTAGAGGAAATTTCTAATATGGGATTTAATCCATGTAAAGCACCTCCTAATAATTCAATTTTTGAATTGGCATCATACAAATTTATTATAGCTCCATCTTCAACACAAATATAACCTCCTTCCTCAATAATAATGGAAGAATGGTTCGATAATATAGTATAAGAACCATTTTTAAGATACAATGTTCCTCCTGAAGCAATTCGTAAAGACGCGTTATTAATATTTAGTTCCCCATGAAGATTGATTTGTAAAAGGCTATTTTTGTTAACCGTTAAACTACCATCTTTTATTTCTACATCTCCATTTTTAGCTATTATTTCATTTTCTCCACATGTATGGAATTCCCCGGATAATATTAAATTCGTACTTCTATCCACCACATTCTCTTCATAAATACCTAACCAATAATTATCTTTTAGAATACAGGGAGAAATAGATGTGTTATTAATAATAATATTCTTGTTGATATTATCTTCATTAAGACTATTAATAGAATATATATCATCCCAATTATACCATAGTAAATTTATTGGATATCCGTCAATTTCTGCTTGATAAAAATATCCGTTTTCGTTTACGGTTACATTTTGAAAAGAATAATCTAAATGTAAATTACCAAGATTCCACCCTTTTTCATATTCAGAGATGTTCCATAATACTCTATTTTCTCTGAAAGTCCTATTAATATCTGAAATTAACTCACAATCCGAAAATTGAGAAATAAGTTTTCTGTAATAATGTCCTATGTTGCGTAAGCTATCCAGATCGGAATAAATGGTTATTGTTTGTAATGGAGCACATATTTGGGCAAATGTTAATTCAATGTCATCATTGCTCTTCCATGAATAATAAGAATAAGGTAATTTGGTTTCTATTTCCGAATCATTCCAACCGTGAATATTAAAATAAGGGATTCGTCCGGGTAATCCTTTATTGGGTCCATCCCATAAGTCATATATAGCCAATGCAATATGATATTCGGAACGAAAACCATTGTTTATATTAGAAAATATTTCCAAATTTTCAAAAGAATATTTTGCTTCATCCAACCCATATTCATTGTCTTCTTGCCAATGTGCGGCATCCAATATCATTTGCATGGCACTAGCCCAACCTTCTATCCATGCCAGTAAGCCTGTGTTTTCTGATGTCCATGAATGTAAATTCACTCCATTTCTACCATAAGGGATTAGCATATTATTTTTTTGCAGGCGGTACATAGTATAATGTCCGAATTCGTGGTAAACCGTATTTTCATGACCTCCGTCTCCCGTCTCAATATGTAGCGTGGGTTGGCCAGTATATACATTTGCATAACTTCCTAAACAATTGATTTTTATTTTCAATCCACCGGACATGCATGATACATTTTGGTCATAAAAGTATTTAATTCCTTTCCGCACCCAATGCGTTGCACGGAAACCATCCGCTTTATCAGTAGTGATTTTGATGTTTTTTGTAATAGCACCTGCACCTTGGTCGCATTTTCCTACATAAAAATCCGATTTATATACACCCCAGAAATTTCGGGATTGAACAGTATATGAAGAATTTGTTTCGGAAAAAACCCTTATATACAATTCCACTTTTTCTCCTTCCAATACTGTTTGCGTTTTAACATAGGGAATCTGGAAATAACCGTCTTCATCCGTATAAGTTTCTCCGTAATTTTCATAAAACAATCCGTCTTTATCTAATAAGCACACACGTAATCCGGCTAATCCTATTTCGGAAATGGATGCATAAGATTTTAAATCATTCTCGATATTAGCCGTCAAACGTCCCGAAATAATCCCCGTAAAAATATTTCCGCTCTTTTGCATGGGAGCACTTGTATCGATATTGTCTATATCATATATATCGTAATAATATTCCAGTGAATCAAACGGTACCGGAGACATAAGTATGGTATATGCCAATCCTTCCACCTCAATTTCCCTAAAATTGTCTATCCACCAATGATCCCAAGTCGCACTGTCCCGCTCATACAGGGATGGATCGGTTAAATCACTTAGCGGAATAGAATCACGTGGAATGTAGATGCGTTGTCTGTCAATAGTGTCTTCTTCCAACCAATAGCGTTTTAGGTTGTAAAAATCTTCCAGACTCCATATTTCTATACTGTTATACGGTGTGAAATAAACCTTGCCTGCTATGGTTACGACTTGGAAATTACTGTCCTGTTTGTTGCTTAAAAGTTTTAATTCCACATATTGCGGATAAAAAGGGAGGTTTCCCGTATCGGGAATGGATACCGTAAAAGACAAAACAAGGCTGTCATTCATAATGTATACCGGCATTATGCTGTCGTTAGATAGTGTTATGCTCCACCCTTCGGGCAGTTTCCATAACATACTGTCTATGGATGTTGTATCTATAAAATAACAGACTATGTCCACTGTGAAATACGAAACTAATTGTTCATGTTCCGTGCTGACTATTTTTCCCATGCATGATGTATGCATAGGTGAAATCCAATTGGAATCCGGTGGAATATATATTTGCTGTGCTTGTACAGGATGTGTGTTACATAAAAATGTAATTAAAATCGTGTAAAATAATTTGATCGTTTTCATATTTTTATTGATTATAGGGTTTTACTTTATATTTAATTAAATTGCGGACGCTAACAGTTGAGTCTTTATATATTTCCTCACGTATTAAGCCTATGTGTTTAGCCCAATAAAAT
>MWCE01000167.1 GCA_002069895.1 Bacteroidetes bacterium ADurb.Bin234
ACAAAAATATTTTTAAAACATTAAATATCAAATAATTATGGGAATTAAAGTAAAAATAATTGAAAAATCAAAACCCGGACATCCGGAAGAAAGGTATTTTAGTAGTGCAGGTCGCAAGTCGATTAGAAGATTTAAGCCAACATAATGTAAAACCAATTTTTCCGGAACAAAAAATCTCTCGGAACTCGGCACTCGGCACTCGGCACACGTCACAGATTCTTACTTTAATTCTACCACGAGATCGTCTATCATTTGAAGGAAATCCTTCACCATGATTTGATCTTCGATATTGAAAATGCTCATACCCTTTTCGGCGGCTTCACCTACGCCGGCAACCAGGGGAATTTGACATAATAATTTAATATTAAATTCTTTGGACAGTAAAGCACCTCCTCCTTGACCGAAGATAAAATATTTTTCGTCGGGATGGGTTTTGGGTGTGAACCACGACATGTTTTCGATTACTCCCAACACAGGAATTTGAATGCCTTCTTTCAGGAACATGGAAACGGCACGACGTGCATCGTTGAGGGCTATTTCCTGGGGTGTGGTTACAATAACAGCTCCTGTTAACGACAAGCGTTGCAATATGGTCAACTGTATGTCACCGGTTCCCGGAGGAAAATCAATAATCATATAGTCGGGGGCATCCCAGGTGGTGTTTTCAAACAGTTGAAGTATGGCATTGGCGGCCAAGGGTCCTCGCCATATCACACTTTGACCTTTCTCCATAAAAAAGCCAAGTGAAATAACTTGAACGCCGTATTTAAGAAGCGGTTTCATTGTTTCTTTTTCTCCAACCATTTCCACTTCGGGCGTTAAGGCTTCCAAACCCATCATTCTAGGAACGGAGGGTCCGTAGATATCGGCATCAACCAAAGCCACTTTCAATCCTTGTCGTGCCAAGGCTATGGCCATATTAACGGAAACGGTTGATTTTCCTACGCCTCCCTTACCGGAAGCCACGGCAATGATATGCTTTGCCGGTAATTTAATTTTATCTATATCAAACATATTGTCCGCTTTTTAAATTTTATCTAAACCGTGTTTTAAATCGGCAATAATATCTTCAACATCTTCAATACCAACGGAAAAACGTACCAAGTCGTCGGTGATGCCGGCAGCGAGTTTATTTTCTTTGCTGATGGCGGCATGTGTCATGGATGCCGGATGTTGAATCAATGTTTCTACTCCTCCGAGGGATACGGCCAGCAAGGCAAGGTGTACGTTGTTCATTAGTTTTTCGCCTGCCTCGAAGCCTCCTTTTAATCCGAAACTCATCATGGATCCGAATCCTTTCATTTGTTTTTTAGCAAGTTCGTATTGAGGATGGGATTTTAATCCGGGGTATTTAATCCATGAGATTTTAGGATGTGAAGCCAAAAACTCGGCTACTTTCATGGCATTTTCCTGCGCTCTTTCTATACGTATGGCCAAGGTTTTCACGCCACGTAAGACCATAAATGCTTGTGTGGGGTCCATATTGCATCCCATATAGACCATGGAATGACGTATTTGTTTATATAACTTTTCTTCTTTTGCAACAATCACTCCGCCTACTATATCGGCATGTCCGTTGATGAATTTGGTAATGGAATGCAACACCACATCGGCACCTAAGTCCAAAGGTTTTTGTAAATAGGGAGAACAGAATGTGTTATCGACTACCAAAATCAGACCGTGTTTTTTGGCAATAGCTACACAAGCAGCTATATCGGTCAATTCCATGGTGGGATTGGCGGGGGTTTCGATGTATAATACTTTGGTATTTGGTTTGATTGCCTTGATAATATTATCTGTATTAGATGTGTTTACAAAACTTGCTTCCACGTTAAAGCGCGAGAAATCTTGTTCTAAAATTCCTCTTGCCGGTCCGTAAACGGCATCGGAACTGATAATGTGGCTACCGGCACCAAGCAATGCCATATATACACTGCTAACGGCTCCCATACCCGATGCAGTGGCTATGCCGTCGAATCCGTTTTCCAATTCGGCAATGTTTTGTTCAAAAGCGCGAATGGTAGGATTTCCAATACGTGTGTATATATAACCCTTTGTTTTGCCCGAGAAACAATCGGCTCCGTGTTGGGCATTTTTAAATTTAAAGGTTGATGTTTGGTAAATGGGCACGGTAGCACTTCCGAATTCATCTTCATAAGCTCCTGCATGAATGAGTTTGGTATTAAAACCTTTGTCATTTGTCTTCATTCTCTTTTATTTTAATTTATGATTTTATTGATTTTAATTTCATATATATGATGCTATATCTCCATTATTTGTCCTGTTTTCACTTGTTTTATGTTAAACTTATCATAGAATAACGACAAGGCTGGTAATTCAGTACAATGTGAAGGATAAAGTTTTTTAACGTTTATATGCTTTAAATATTCTATGGTTTGAAGTGTTTGTTTGTCTTTTTTCTTTAAATGAAATCCGCCAATTATCATTTCTATGGTATCTATTCCAGTAATTCTCATTGCATAATCAACAATATTACAAATGCCGGCATGGGCACAACCTACCACAATAATCAGGGCATCATCTTTTATAATTGCCAAAGCCGAATCGTCGGGGACAAAATCATCGACTCCTTTTTCATCCATGAAAGAAGCTTGCTGCGATTCAAAGTCAAGCACACGAGGAATTTCACCTAAATAAATTATGTGTTTATGTATATAATACGGTTCCTTAGTCTCAACACATTGAAAGCGTTGACGGATGTTAGTTTTAAATAATGATAAACCTATATAAGAGTTGTCGGTTTTGCGGTATCGTTTAATGAAAGCGGAGGGATGGGTGATTAATGTTTTATTATAAATATACTGTAATCCGTTTCCATGATCCCAATGACCGTGACTCAACACTATCGCATTCACTTGTTCTTGCAGATTGATGCCAAGAGCGGCAGCATTTTTAAGATAAACATCGGAATGCCCTGTATCGAATAAAACACTTTCATTCTCATATTCGATAAGATAAGAAATCCCATGCTCGGCCTGAAACTTTCCACCTGCCATATTATCACATAAAACCGTTAACTTCATTGCTATTAATATATTAATGTATTAATGTAACAAAACAGTATCATAAATCGAAGCAATAATGCGTGCCGAAGGTGAATCGGGTGCAAACTCAACGATGCTTTGTTGTTGTATCATAGCCTTCACAAAAAGAGGTTCATAAGGAATCTTAGCTATGACAGTTGCATCCCATGCTTTCGCCTTTTGTTCGATTTGTTCACTTAATTCGGTATGTAAATCATATTTATTAATGATAATCTTGGTTTCGATATTAAAATGCTTAGCCACAGCCAACATTCTTTCCATATCATGAATACCTGAAAGCGAAGGTTCCGTTACCAACAACAACTTATCAACCCCCGTTATGGTTGACATTACCGGACAACCTATACCCGGAGGACCATCGAGTAAAATAGTCTCAATCCGTTGAAATTTTGCTATTTGCTTAGCTTTTTCTCTTACTTTATTCACAAGCAATCCTGTGTTCTCTTCTCCCGGAGCCAAACGTCCATACACCATTTTACCATGACGGAAGCTTCCGGCAAAGTACTTACTATTCTTTTCTTCGATCATAGCAATCGCCTTTTCGGGACATATGCGTGAACAGAGATGACAACCGTCGCAAAAAACTTCTTTTATTTTTATTTTTCCATTCTCTGTAACTATGGCATCGAAACGACAATAAACCATACATAAGCCGCAATGCGTACATCGATTATAATCAATTACCGCTTTTTCCCCTCCCACAAAGGCATATTCTTCTTCATGGGTGGAATTGAACAACAAATATAAATTGGAAGCATCTACATCACAATCGACTAAAACAATATTTTGACTCAAACTTGCCAAAGCGGCTGTAATACTACTTTTCCCTGTTCCTCCTTTGCCACTGATTACTGCTACTTGCATATTTCTTGAATTATAAGATCTAATAATCCCGTGAACACTTTTTTATAAGCGGACAGATGTTGAGCAATCAAACCTCCTTGGGCATAAACAGTTGCTATATCGCGATCAAAAGGTATTTGCGCCAACACTTTTATATTTTCCTTTTGCAGGTATTGCATCATTTCTTGATTTGGCTCATCCACACGATTAATCACCACGCCATAAAACTTCTTCATGCCTTTCAAAGTTTCTATGCTTTGTTTTAAATCGCTCAGCCCAAAAGGAGTGGGTTCGGTAACAAGCACCACATAGTCGGCATGTACCACACTATGAATAAAGGGACAAGAGGTTCCCGGCGGTGCATCGATAATTTGCACATACGGATGAGGATTTTGTTTTAATGCTGTCTTCACGGTATTAACAGGCGAATACACACCCACCTGCATACGTGCTTCCGTTAACAAGGCTTTATCCTGAACTTGATATTGATTCACCTCTCCTATCTTCCTATTTTTTTTTGTAATAGCCGAATAATCACAAGCTATGCTACAAGCTCCACAACCATGACATAATTCTTCTATTACTTTGATATATTTAGAAAAGCCTATCATCAATATGGCATTGTAATTACAATACTCCTTACATTTACCACAATAAACACATAAAGAGGTGTTAATTTCAGGAACTTTCAACATAACATCGCTATGATAGATAAGATTCCCGTTAAAAAACAAGCCGGCGTTAGGTTCTTCCGCATCGCAATCAATCAATTCAACTTCTTTTCCTTCTTCTTTTATAACATAAAATAAATTCGTAGCGACCAAAGTTTTACCTGTTCCACCTTTCCCACCTGCCACCGCGATTTTTACATTTTTATTCATCGAAACACCTTTAATGATTACAGTAATTTGCCGTTAGCTGTAAACTGTCGTTTAAAAAATCTTCAATGAGATTTTCAGGTGATTTTACAGGAGCTCCAACAAAAACATTAATACCTTGTTGCTTAAAAAGCTCAATGGCTTGTTGTCCCATACCGCCGGCAATCACATCGCTCACACCGAAACGAGCTACCCAACGCGGATACAAGCCGGGGATATGTTCGGGAGGTATTACTTCATTACTCTCCGTGATTTTTCCATCTTTTACTTTCACTATCGAAAAGGCTTGACAATGACCGAAATGTGAACACAACATACCGTTTTCCAAAGGTATAGCTATTATCTTATCTTTCATATTTATATTGATATTTTTTTTAAAATCATTAATAAAAAAGCAAGTAAGACGCATCTAAGCATCCTACTTGCTTGCAAACATTAGCGTCGACCACCGAAACGAGCCTGACGTCCCATACCTCGGCATCCTCTTCCACGTCCAAAGCCCATTCCCATAAAAGCACCTCTGTTTCGAAAGGTCGTCGTATCTTGCTCATCCATGGAATTTTGATTTGGGCTTTTAGCATTAGATTTCCAAGCGGCATCGGCACATCGTCCGAGTCCTCGTCCGGTCATGGGTCCTTGACCCATAGGTCCTGTTTGATTAAATCCAGGCATAATAACCTCCTTTTCTATATAATAACTTAACATTTGAATTTTCAATGATCCAATGATTCAATAATCTCCGATACCGTTTTTTGGGTATGTTTAATTACTATCATTTGAACTTTTAAACTATCGAGCAAAGGTTTTACTTTCAAACCGAAATCTCCCGACACAATTTTATTAACACCACGCTCGGCTAATATTTGTACGGATGCCGGTCCGGCGCCTTCGCTTATTTGCTTATTGGGATTTGGGATATATTCAACCGATTTACTTTCCGTATCGTAAATCACGAAATAAGTACATCTTCCGAATCGTTGATCTACATCTGATTCCAATGTATTTCCTGTTGATGTAATGGCTACTTTCATATCTATGATTTTATATTATTTCTTCTTTGCATAATACCTCCGCATTGCGGACATATTTCTTTCTTACAAGGATTTCCATGACGGTGCCTGTGCTCATAATGGCATTTCATGCAAACACATACCTCCTCATTATGAACTGATGTTGCATTCTCGTATAAATCCACTTCTTCGTTTCTTTTAAATTTCTTACTTCCGCATAATGGACAATGTGTGATATTTATATTTTTCTCAGGATTATTAAAAAAGCACAAACAATCATTACATTGAAACCAATCGCTATCAAAATACACTTTGCCTCCTTCAATTTCCATTTGCCGACCTTCAACAAAGGCGGTTGCAATTTTTTGCAAGGCAGAAGCATAAATACGCGTAAAAGTAGGACGGGAAACACCCATCATTATCGAAGCTTCGTATTGATTATATCTTTCATAATCACATAAGCGCAAGGCTTCGTATTCTTCGGTCAATAAATTTACCGACTCCGTATTTCCATTTCTTTGTTGAAGACCATATGGCTTAAATCCCTTTATGGTAGGGGGATTCACAACTTTTCGTATTCTCTTTATCCTTGGCGACATATTTAGTGAACTTTTGTTCACTGCAAAGATAATAAACATATGTTCATTTCAACACTTTTTTTATCATTTTTTTAAATTTATTTTCTTACTGATATTCATAACCTAACAATAATTTCTACTATACATACAAAAAATAAAGATTAAAAATAAGGATTAAAATGGAAGGATTATATGAAAAACCCATCACAATGCTGCATGTGTTGAAGATATGTTAATGTGATGATGTGGAGATTATAGACCAAATGGCTTAATTATTTGTTTTAAAGCTTTTCAGATATTGACATTTGAAATAGCTTTTTTATCGGGTACTTGGTCATCAAGAATAGGTATTTTTAATAAGAAGCGGAGAAAAAACAATTACGAATTATAAATTACGAATCTTAGGAATTTGAACCTTTGCGTTCTTTGGTATAAAACCATGTAAAACACTTTTTTCGTTTTCAAGAATTTTTGCCTTACTAAATAAAAATTTTCTAGCTACAAAATAAAAATTTTCTAGTTACTAAATTATTTTTTTCTAGTTACTAAATTAGAGATGTATTTTCTTGGTGGCTAAAACAACAATCAATTAGAAACAGCCTATAAAACAACTATTAGATGCATCAACGGATTAAAATCGGGCATGC
>MWCE01000168.1 GCA_002069895.1 Bacteroidetes bacterium ADurb.Bin234
CTTCGTTTTGGGATTGCAAAAGTACAATCTTTTTCTTTACCTTTTTCCCTTTTTTTACTTTTTTTTATTTATTTTATTGTAGACTGAGATTCTGATAAATAAGATTATTTTGATTGGATTATTGCCATTCTTATTGAATATTTTCAGTGAATTTTGGGCTTTTTTTAATGTTTTAACCGATTTTTTTGGAAGTAATATTCAAATAAAGAATTGTTGTTGTTTCCAATTCGTGTTTATATATGATTTAATGTTATGTTTGCTTCCTTTTTTACCTCCTCATACCACTTTTTGCCGTATTTTCGTATTAAAGGGGTTTTCAAAAATTCAAAAATACTAAGTTTAAGGGTTTCGCCTTGCTTGCATGCGGAAGAACATACAGGCCATTTATGATAGTTTAAGGTATCATAATTTAATTGTGATGTTATTCTTATGGGATATAAATGGCAGGAAATCGGTTTTTGAAAGTTTATTTTATTATGCAAATATGCTTTTTCGATAACACATTTAGCTATTCCATCTTCAAAATATACAAAAGCACATTCTTGATTGTTAATTAAAGGGGTTACTAACTGCCCTTGTTCATCATAATCAAACACACCGTTATGTTCAATACATTGCAACGATTCGGGCGAAAGAAAGGATTTGATTTCATCCATACAATCTTCAATAATCCCTACTTCTTCTTCTTCTAAAGGAGCTCCTGCATCTCCTTCTATACAACACCTACCTTTACATTGTGTTAAATCACAGACAAAGTGTTTGCGAAAAATATCATCAGAAAGGATGGTATTTTTTACTATTAACATACAAAAAGTATTAATTTTTAATAGCAGCTATTTCGGTAACGGCTTCTATGGCTTTATCTACTTCTTCTTGGGTGGTAAAGACTCCGATGCTGAAACGTACGGTTCCGTGAATGGCAATGGTTCCTAATCCTTCATGCACTTTTGGAGCGCATTGCAAGCCCGTACGACAACAAATATTATAATCGACATCTAACATAGTGCCAACATCGCCGGCTTCAAAACCATTAACATTGAAACTTAATACCGGATTTTGATTTTCGACACTTGTTGCGCAATAAATCTGTACTCCTTTGATTTGTTGCAATCCATCACGAAGATTTTTCCATAATTGCATTTCTCGGCGGTGGATATTTTCGATTCCTTGTTCTTTTATCCATTTCACTCCGGCATATAAACCTGCTACACCTAAAACATTCAATGTTCCGTATTCCAGCCTCCAAGGATATTCTTCTAAATGACCGGGATAGGCGGATCGAACACCTGTACCACCATAACGGGTATGTTTAATTTCTATGCCTTCTCTTACGTAAGAGCCTCCTATTCCGGTGGGTCCCATTAAGCATTTATGTCCGGTAAAACAATATACGTCGATATTTGAGGCTTGCATATCAACATTAACCGAACCGGCTCCTTGGCTACCGTCAACTACAAAAATAATCCCCGCTTCTTTGCACACTTTTCCTATTTCAGTTAAAGGTTGTATGGTTCCTATTACGTTTGAACAATGGGTGATAATAACAAATTTTGTATTGGGACGTATGGCTTTTTTTATGTCGTCTGCATGTACATATCCTGCTTGGTTGAAGGGAACATAGGTTACTTCTATCAATCCTTTCTGTTCCAAACAATATAGTGGCCGCAACACTGAATTATGTTCGAGCATACTTGTTACCACATGATCTCCTTTTTCACATAATCCTTGTATGATAAGATTCAGCGCATCGGTTGCATTATATCCGAAAGTTAAGCGGTTAGGATCGCCTCCTCCGTTAAAAAGTTCTGTTAGCAATTTTCGTGTATTAAAAACGATTTCTTCTGTTTCGATAGCTGCATCGAATCCTGAACGTCCGGGACTAACGCCGTGTTTACGATAACAATTAAACATAAAATCATATACTGCATCGGGTTTTGGGAATGAAGTGGCTGAATTATCTAAATATATCATAAGATTACTACTATTAAGTTTTTATTTTTTATAAAAAAGCTCTGCAAAAGTACATAAAATTGTATAATAATTTAAATTGGATTTGTTAAGATTTATTCATTTTTATAGTGTTTTTGAATTGTGTTATGAAACTTAGCTTGTTTTAAAATTTATTCATTAATTAAATTCTCCATCTTCAATCATTCTAACTATTTGTTCAATTTCTTTATCTTTCCCTTTTGGGTCATAATTATCTTTTAAATTATATTTGAATAGACGGGCAATAGATTGATAAAAGAAAGCTTGAAACGAACCTCGCAATTCATCAACTATTTTGTAAGTGGTTTTGCCGGTTTCACGGTCAACTAATTTTAACAAAATAATTCCCTGAGTAAATGTCATTTTTTCAATGTCACCGAGATATTGTTTTCGAAGGTTTTTTTCGGCCTCTTTCATTAATACTTTTTGTTCTTTTTCGGGAAGACCTACCAACATTTTATCATATTTTTCCAATACTTGGGCTGCTGTACGTGCATAGGGGTAAACTTTCAAAATATTATTAACCAGTCTTGTTTTTCTTCTTTTTTCTTTTTTGCTAGTTCCTTCTTTGAATCCGAGTATATAAACATTGTTTAACGGTATATTAGCAATAGTATCCCTATCGACGATTATGCCTCTGAAGATTTTTACTTTTTGGGCGTTAACATATTGTAAACCACAACACATCAATATACATAATCCGATTATTGTTTTGATATTTTTTGCCTTCATGAATTTTCAACCATTAATTTTTTATTAAAAATTATGTATATACAAATATAATGCTACTTATAATAAAAATAAATAATCATTTTTACTTTTACATATCAGAACTTCTA
>MWCE01000169.1 GCA_002069895.1 Bacteroidetes bacterium ADurb.Bin234
TAAAGTGCAAAAAAACAACTATTTCTTTTATAAATTCAAAGCTTTTTACGAATGTAACATAAATTTAATATTTATATAATTAATAGTATATATGTTTGAATATATGTGATATATGATTTATGCTTGAATTGATGAATTATTTATGTACAATTTTAAATTGTTTTGATTAAAAGAGTGTATTTTTGCGAAAAATTCAAGTTAAAGATGTAAACGGCCTATCGGTCGAAGTATTAAAAAATAATATATATGGGCATATCAAAAAGAAAAGCATTACAATTAACGGCGATACTTTTTACTGTTGTTGTAGTGCTTGCGTTGATGTTTTTTTTAATCAAAGTGTATCGTTATGTGCAAGCACCCGACAAAAAAGCTTTTGATTTCATCGGACAGGAAGTAGCTTTGATTGTCAAAGTTGATAATTTTAAAACCATCAAAGATTTGGAACAATCGGAGCATAATTTTTTGCCCTTGATTCTTTTGCCGGAAAACTATAATCAATTGCAATCCTTCATTCGTTTTACCGAAGGTTTGTCTTTTCTTTATGATATAGCGGAAGAATGCTCGCTGAGTATTTGTTTTTATCCTAACGACAAATCGGCATCTCTTGTGTTTATGGTTGAAGTAACGAAAAAGTATGACAGAGAAATACAATCGCTTTTTACTTACTTGAAAAAACGGCATCATGCAAAATCATTGGCCTATAAAGAAGATAAAGTATTTCAAATCCATACCGGGAAAAATATTTTGTATTATGTGTATACCCACGGCCTATTATTGTTTGGTTTCGATCAGAAAACAATCAGCATGTCGCTGAATCAATCGAAACAACCCGACAAAGGGATAAGCAAGGAGTTGACCGACTTATCAACCACATTAAGTGCCTCCCGGCCTTTTCATTTGTTAATACACCATCCGGTGTTCCATCGCTATCTTACCAATAAAAACGAACAATTAATAGAGAATCATTTGTTGCAATCCATGGCGTTTTGCGAATGGTCGGCCTTGGATATGACCTTTATGGATCAAAAACTTATCTTTTCGGGGTATACGATATTAAATCCGCTTCGGAAAGAAAGTTTCTTTTATAATAATAATAAAAATACTTCTATTAACCTCCATTTTTTTCCCTTGTCAACATCACGTATCCTGGCTTGGCAAGGTGATACATATTCCCGCTTTTCACATTTAAAATCATTGAACGCCGGTTCACAAGAGGATTTTTTTTCGATGTTGAAGCCCAATTCCATGTGCTTCTTTCAAACACAGGGGGATACCGCATCCTCTTTTCTTATGTTGAAATCGGACGATACGGAAGAAGCCGCTTTTCATTTATTCAATTGTGTTGGAACCGAATTTGTGAATAATGCCTATGTATACGATACGTTTTACGTAAACACTTCAATGGTAGGGGGAATAGATATACCTAATTTCTTTTTGCCTTTTTTGCCTCTCACCTCCGATCTGAAACGTTTGAAAGCTTATACTTATATCGAACCGTATTTTATCTTCTCCGATAGAAATACCCTTATTGCTGAATTTATCATGGCTTTGAAAACAGAGGATAGGTTAAGTAACGACAGTGTCTTTACCGCTTTCGACGCTTATTTTCCAAATAAAGCCAATTTTGTTTATTATAAAAAATTAAATACTTCGAATGCTACTTCCGTTAATTTCGGCCATTTGCAGTCGAAAGTAAAAGCTTATCGTTTACAAATAAATAAACATAAGAAAAACATAATGTTTTTCTCTTTTGTTGTCGATTTGAATTCGTGAAATTTATTTATTTTAAGAAAATGTTGGTAATGTTACCGGTCAACTTGTCTATTTCAAAGGATTGAATATTGTCCGGCATGACATCTATAATGCCGTATTGATTGATTGGAATCACTCCTGTATTTTTAATTTCTGTATCGTTTCTATAGATATAAATTTGATAATACTCCGGTATACGGTAATAAAAGCTTTGTTTGTTTTTTTTGTTTTCCCGATTCTGGTTTTTCAAAAACGCTTGTATGGGTGTGGTTCTGTTTTTATTTACCATATGTATGGAATATACGGTTTCATTGGGTTGTATTTGTTGGGTTATCCCTTTTTCAGTCGAAAAGGAAAACAATGGGATGTTGATTTCGTTTTGTTTTTCAGGTAGGTCGAAATATAAAACATATTCCGATTCTTCGGTGATAGTAAAGCCTGTAAAGAGAGATAAATAGGTTTTTTCCTGTTCTTTAAGCGATGATATCATAAAATTCAAATCGCTAAAGTCCACTTCATGGTCGCCGGTGAGTAGTAACCATTGAGCTTCTCTTATTCTTTTTATTTGTTCAAGTGCTTCTTGGGCTTTTTGCTCTGTGGTTTTTTCAACCATGCGTTTTTCGATAACAGGGATACGTACGTAAGCAGAATCTATATATTTGGTTTCATAATTTGTATCAATTTTTTCATATAAAGTATAATTGTCATACATTTCAAATTGGGCTTGCTGTGCTTCATTGGGATAGAAGAATGCAACCTGCATGGAGTTAGGGTTAGACCTTTTGTCGTCGAGCGACATATTATTTATGGCTAAGCCACTGGTAAAAAATTGATGCCATAAAGTATCTTTTGGATTTTTTGGATATTCCACAAAATAGAGTTGTGATAAATCGGGTTTATATTCCAATGAAAGATTTAATTCTTTGATTAAATAATGAGAAGCGTTTTCTTTAATGGCACCCGATAATCCTAATAATTTTTCGGCATATTCGGCAAAAGGTCCTTTGTATCTTTGTGTTTTGGTTACTTTCACTTGAACGCTAAAATAATTCTTAGGAAGTGTATAAAAAAAGCCTTTTCCGCTGAAGTATTCTGTTATCGAATCCTGAACTTTTATAACTTTATATTGAGCGTAAACAAAAGGGTGAAGAAACAAAAAACAGCTTATAGCTAAAATATAGCTTTTTATTGGCATATAACTACTTGATATTATTTTTTAATCTATTGAACGGTAGTCTTTTAATGAGTTCATGAGCTTCTTTCTCGTAAAAAAGATGCGGCTTTTTACGGTGCCTATTGAAATATCCATATGGTCGGAAATTTCTTTGTATTTATATCCATCAATAAACATTTCGAAGGGTAAGCGTTGATTTTCTTCTATATTACTTATTGTTTTCGAGATTTCTTTGATGGAAATCTTCATATCGGCATTATCGGAACGGTTCGAAATGGCATTGTGTAAATAATACACATCATCGGATTGACAAATAAAGGTATTCGATTTCACCTTCCTGCGGTAATTATTAATAAATGTATTACGCATGATGGTATATAACCAAGCTTTGAGGTTGGTATCGTTCTCGAATTTTTCCTGATATAACAATGCTTTTAAATAAGTGTCTTGCAACAAATCGTTTGCATCTTCAGTATTGCTGGTCAACGAATAGGCGAAACTTCTTAATGAAGGCTCCATTGACATTATCTCTTCTCCAAATGTATTCTTATTCATTGTTTTGCAATTATTAATGTTGTTTTATATGTTTTCATAAATATCTTTTATACATCAAAAAGCTTTCCAAAAATTGTTGTTTTATGCATTTTTAAAAATTTATTTTCATGCAAATAAAATTATTGAATAATAATAATATATGACAAATATTCAATGGTTCATAAAATTATAAATTAAACGACAAATTAAAAATAATATTACACATAATAATTTATTTTTTTGTATAGACTCTTTTTTCAATTTTAAATTATGCTATTCTGTTAATGGGAAAAGAAAGTGTTTAATAAGTTAAAGCCCTAATGCAGCAACGGGTGAGTCCCATTTTTAGCGGAAGGATATCTATTGTTTAAACAAAAAAGGCTATGTTCTATAATAAGTAAGTAAAAAAGCGATATAGTTGCAGCATGAAAATAAATGAATTAGGGAAAAGGATTTTCGAAAGCAAAAAACGATGCATTAGTGATGAGAAGATAGCTGTAATTATCAGTGCGGATAGAAGAGGAATATATCCAGTGCAACCGTCCTTTTGTAGATTTGTGTTTGATTACTGACTTTCATAACAAAATATTTAGTCATCCCGTTTTCATTTGGAAC